>JABMOK010000141.1 GCA_013204155.1 Pseudohongiella sp.
GGTTATGAGATCGTGGAGATCGCCGGCTTGTACTGGCACTTTGTGGATCTTGTTTGGGTTTTCATTTTCGCATTTTTCTATTTATTGTAAGAGGAGACAGAGATGTCATCTGAAGCAGGTCAACAACATCCTCTTGGGATTTACTACAAGATTTGGGCACTACTTTTCTTTCTGAGTACCTGTTCTTATCTGGTCGATTATTTTGATGCACAGGGCGCTACGCGCTGGACTTTGGTTATTCTTTTCATGGTTTTGAAGGCCGGATTTATCGTCGCCGTCTTTATGCATGTGGTATGGGAGAGAATGGCACTGGTTTTAACTATATTAGGACCGCCGGTAGTACTTCTTCTGCTTATCGGTCTTATGGTTGCAGAAGGCAGCTATGTTTCTGGTACCCGCTATCAGTACATGGGACATGACCGTGATGCAGTCGCGCTTGGCCCCAATGACCTTCATGGGGAAGAGCATGAGGAAGCGGTAGAACACTAGCTCCTTCAACGAATAAAAAAAAGGGCTATCGGCGAAACCGATAGCCCTTTTTTTTAGCCTGATTTTATGCGGAATTTTTCCAGGCAATGGGTTCTTTTAACGCCCGATAGCAATCGGTCATCTGCTTCTTAGATGAGCAATCACCGAAGCGGTATCCGGTCGCGTTCCGTGCCAGATAGCGAAGGCTTCGGCGGCCTGCTCCACCAACATGCCAAGCCCGTCCAGACACAGCGCAGCTCCCTGCTTTTTCGCCCAGCTTACAAATGCTGTATCACTATCGCTGTACATCATGTCATAGCAGCAAGCATCCGCGGCTATTAGCTCTGGGTTGATGGGGGGTATCTCCCCGCTTAGGCCTAAGGAAGTGCCATTTATAATCAAATCGAATTGCTGGCTCCCGATTGTCTGGTAGGTATGGGCCGTCAGCTCGGCAAAGTGTGCAAATTCATGGCACAGTTGCTCGGCTCGGGAAAGGGTTCTATTTGCAATTGAAATACTGCTGGGATGTTCGGCAACCAACGCCCCTAGCGCTCCCCGCACCGCGCCACCTGCGCCGAGAATGAGGATTCGTTTAGCCTTTATGGAGAAGCCATGATTCAGCTTAATATCGGTGACCAAACCCCAGCCGTCGGTATTGTCACCGTACAGCTTATTCTCCTCATCGAGAAATAACGTGTTCACGGCCTTCGCCAGAGTTGCCCGGGGCGAGCAGCGATTGACCAGAGCAAAGGCTTTTTCCTTATAGGGCACGGTAATATTTAGTCCCGCACCCTGCTTGCTAAAAAAGTCTGCTACAAATGCCTCGAATTTATCTTCATCTACCTCAATGGCCTCATACACTAAAGCTTGCCCGCTCTGTTGGGCAAATAGCGTATGGATTAGCGGCGATTTGCTGTGCGTAACCGGCTTGCCGATTACCGCATAGTAAGAAACAGTGTGAGAAAGAGGGTGAGAGTCAGGCACGGTTATCCTGTGCTACTTCCTAATGTTGACTGTAACCATGGGCTTAATTGATTTTTCCATGTGTTAAACCCAGTCTTTGGGTTGCAGAAATTGCGTATACAGTTTTTCTTCTTCACTTCCTGCTGCGGGATGCCAGTCGTAGATCCAGCGAACTACCGGCGGCAAGGACATAAGAATAGATTCGATCCGGCCAACACCGGATTGTAGTCCGAATACCGTACCACGGTCATAGACCAGGTTGAACTCCGCGTATCTGCCGCGACGATATTCCTGAAATTGCTTATTCTTTTCCGTGTACTTCATGTCTTTTCGGCGGGCCACAATCGGCAAGTAGGCTTCAAGATAACTTTTTGCCATGGATTGTACAAAAGCGAAGCAGCGCTCGAAACCCAGTTCATTAAAATCATCAAAGAACAGCCCGCCAATACCTCTTGGTTCGTCCCGGTGTTTCAAGTAGAAATACTCATCACATTCCTGTTTGAAGCGCGGATAATATTCGTCGCCGAATTCGGCACAGGCTTGCTTTGCCTGTTGATGCCAGTGCACGCAGTCTTCTTCGAAGCCATAATACGGCGTGAGATCATAGCCACCGCCAAACCACCATACTGGCTCTTCATTCTCTTTCTCGGCAACAAACAATCTAAAATTCGCATGAGAGGTTGGAACAAAGGGGTTTAGCGGATGAATCACCAATGACACGCCCATCGCCTGATAGGCTCTACCCGCTAACTCTGGCCTTGTCGCCGTTGCGGAGGCCGGCATCGATGCGCCAAACACATGGGAGAAATTGACCCCGCCTTTCTCAAACACGTCCCCATCGCCAATGACCCGCGTTATTCCTGAGCCCCCCTGCTCTCGGCCCCATTCGTCTGTGCGGAAGTCGGCATTCGGGTCCAATTGCTCCAAGCCACTGCATATACTCGCCTGCAGGTTTAACAGGAATTTTTTTACTTGTTCGGTATTGACTGAATTCATGCTACATCCTCGTGCCGTTCGAAAAATGGACTATTTTGATCAGCCCCGGATTATTTTCCCTGAAACAAGATCTCTTATTTCGGAAGTCCGGGACTGGGTTCCGAGCTCACCGGAAACAATGTAGTCAATGCTACTGGCAAATTGTTGCTGAAGTATTAATCTAGATCTAATTTCCTGCTCACCGCCCGTGTTTGCAGAGGTAGACACTATAGGGGAACCAAATTCCAGACACAATTTCTGCACGATTGGATGCGCACTTACGCGTATGGCAACCGATTGATGATTGCCCTTGATCCAGATTGGGATTATGTCGTGTGGATCTGGGATCAACCAGGTCACCGGCCCTGGCCAGCTGACCTCTAAGGTAGCGACTTGCTCCTCACTCAGTGAATCAAGCAGCGTCCCCAATTGATCGATATTTGCGGCGACCAGGATCAGACCTTTCCCAATCTCCCGATTTTTCAGCTGCGCAATTCGCTCCACCGCGTCTCTATTATTCGGATCGCAGCCAAGCCCCCAGACAGCTTCTGTGGGATAGGCTATGACCTTGCCTTGTGTTAGATATTCACAAGCTCGCTGGAGATTTAGCTCGCTCACTGGGAGTTCCCGCCGCTAGAAATTACTGAATTGAGGACTGTAAGGCTTGATCTTGAGACTTCACCTTTTCGGCATTCGCCGTGCGCTCGGCCCTGACCCTGTGCGCCAATTCTGCGTCACTAAGGGCGAGTATTTGAGCGGCCAGATAGGCGGCGTTCTTGGCGCCGGTATTGCCGATGGCAACTGTGGCCACTGGAATTCCGCTGGGCATCTGTACCGTAGAAAGAAGTGCGTCGAGCCCGTTTAGAGGGCCAGAGTTAATTGGAACCCCGATCACTGGCTTGGTTGTATGGGCAGCGGTTGCCCCGGCAAGGTGAGCCGCCAATCCCGCCCCGGCGATGAATATCTGACATCCACGACTTTCTGCGTCGATTATGTATTCCTGAGTCGCTGCCGGCGTGCGATGCGCCGACGTAATTTTGATTTCGTACTTTATCTGCAATTGCTTGAGCACATCCGCCGCGCCTTGCATGATGCTCAAATCAGACTCCGACCCCATCAGGATACTGACAAATGGATTGCTCATAGCGATAAAGTCCTACAGTTTTTTACGAAACGGGGAAACTACATTAGACCGACGGTCTATGCAAGAAAACTTGAGGGCCTCTGAGCAAAATGCCTTATGGCCTTAGTTGATTCTGAAATATCTTCCCGCTTCCGTGATAATCCGTCCCCGCATTTCCAGTTGCAATAATTGCATATTTAGCTGCTGGAGCCCGATCCCCGTGTCTTCAAGCAGCACCTGCATAACACAACCCTGGTATCCCATTGTGCGCAAAATCTGCTGCTCAAGATGAATTGAATCTTGCTGCTTTTGTTCCAAACCACTTGAATCGCCGCCTGCTTGCTCTTCGCCGGGCGGAGTGTGCCGCAGATCCAGGCCCAGTTCCTCGAGTATGTCCTCAGGTTTCTCCACCAATTTTGCACCATCCTTTATCAGGCTGTGGCAGCCGCGGCTCGTTTGGCTGGTGATTGGACCGGGAAATGCGAACACATCACGATTCTGTTCCATTGCAAAGCGAGAAGTTATCAAGGAGCCACTTTTAGCGCTTGCCTCGACCACCAGTGTCCCCAGGCTCATGCCACTTATTATTCGGTTTCTTCGCGGAAAGTTATACGTGAGGGGTGCTGTTCCAAGTGGAAATTCAGATACTATCGCTCCTTCCATGCTGATTTGCTGCGCCAACCTGCTGTTGCAAGCCGGGTATATTCTATCTGCGCCGGTTCCCACTACCGCGATGGTGGGACATGCCGCATCAAGCGCTCCCTGATGAGCGTGGGAATCGATACCCTTCGCCATGCCGCTACAGATAGTCAATCCTGCCTGGCTTAGCTCATTCGCCATCCAGTACGCGTTGCGCTTTCCGTAGTTGCTGGATTTACGGCTACCAACGATTGCGAATTGAGGAGTGATGAGTTTGCTTTTCTGACCCACTACATACAATAAGGGGGGTGGGCATTGAATTTCTTTCAGCAGAGCAGGGTAGTAACGCGACTCGTAGGTGACTATAGAGTTCTGCGGACATGCCGCCCAGATCAAGTCCCTTTCCACTAATTGCCGCACGGCAGTATCTTGCTGTCCGCCTTGCAAATCCACAATCTGCGCGATCGCAAAACCCAGACTTAAAAGTTGTTGCTGCGGCAGGTTCCGAACACTGTTCAGTGTGCCAAATTCTCTCAGTAAGCGCGCAAACACCGGCGTAGAAATGGAGGTCCCGTGATAAAGGGACAGGTATTGAGAGACGTTTTCGGTGTCCATAGTTCATCCTTGATCAATGGCACGACGATTTCTATGGGTTCATTGCGGGCGCTTTAATCGCAAGCCTTTCCCTGCTTGTTTTTATTGCTGCTTTTAGTTTTTACGGACTGAGCACTTTATTGAAAAGCTCTGCGGGTTCGGTGCTGGAAAGAATTACCGCATAACTTAGCTGCGCAAACGTTTTGTAGACTAATAGCGTGCCTATTTCCTTGCCCGGAATTTGAAGTCGATCCCGATTGAAGTAAGTCGCGATCCTTTCTCGAATCGGCATTCGGCCTCTTTCCACCTCATCGTTGATACGGGTTCCTTCATGCTGAATTGACAATATGTCACCAACTGCCAGATTATCCCTAAGGCCCAGATCTACCACCACCGTATCCAGTTGCGATGCCAGTGATTCTTCTCCCAGAAAAGCAATAATCTGACCTTCCATCCGGGACGACGGCTCAGTCGGAAACAAGGTTGCGCCTATTCTAGACTCTTCCCGAATAAGTAAGCGGTCACCAACCTTGATCTCCTTGGCGCTGTTGTTTATTAATAGTTTCCGCAGGTCGGGGGCTGGTTGATCCGTGATGCTGGCAAAGCCTAAATATTCCAATTCCAGACCAAGCATATCTTTGCCGTTCTCTGCCTTGTAGACACGGCCTCCTCGGTACACTTCGAATGAACTGGTTCCCGCCGGCCAGGAGCCTCGGGCGTAGATTTCGTCGCCTGTGCTTATTATCAGGTTGTCGCCAAGATTGGAGACTACATAGGGCGCCGCGTCATACATTTGCTGGGTGACAATTCTATTCTTGCTAAAGCTATTTTCAATCGCCTCCAATGGAATTGCCGGAATAGCGCTGACCAGCGGTATCTCTCGCACTTGGGGAGTCAGCTGCCGCGTTAAGCGGTCGCCTCTTTGCATCAATATCCTGGGACTTCCCCCGGCTATACTCAGGCTAAGTATGTCGCCGGGGTAAATTAGATCGGGGTTGTCGAGATAGCCGTCTGGTTTCCATATCTCGGGCCATCGTTCAGGATCTTGCAGGAATTTGTCGGCAATATCCCATAAAGTGTCGGATTCAACTACCGTATAGCTTTGCGCATAGTCATCCCGCAAGAGGCTGGCTTGAGCAAAGCTGGTCGTAGACAATATTAGGGCTACGGCACTTATCGCTATAGCTATCAATGTCTGTTTAATTCCCAAGTTTTTCATTTGTTAAATTTCCGCGCTAAAAGGCATTGATATGTTAGCAATACGGTATAATTATCGCTTGAAGCAGTTCACATACTGAACTTTATACCTTTCACCAGGCTTTCGAGACTATGTCAATTTTGCAAATTCTGGAGTTCCCCGACCCCAGACTAAGAAAAATAGCTGAGCCCGTATCTGTTTTCGACGCAACGCTCGAAGTCTTGATCGAAGATATGCTCGAAACCATGTACGTTGCAGAAGGAATAGGGCTCGCTGCGACGCAGATAAACGTACATAAAAGATTGCTGGTAATAGATGTATCGGAAAATAAGGATAGTCCTCAAGCATTTATTAATCCAAGTTTCGAGATAATTGAGGATGAGCTACTTGAATATGACGAAGGCTGCCTGTCTGTGCCTGGTTTCTACGAAACCGTTTCCCGGCCTAGCGTTGTCCGAGTGACTGCGCAAGATAAGGCCGGCGAGAATTTTACCCTGTGCGCTGAGGGAATTCTCTCGACTTGCATACAGCATGAAATCGATCACCTGAATGGCAAACTATTTGTTGATTATCTTAGTCCGCTTAAACGACAACGAATCCGAAGCAAGCTCGAGAAAGAGCATAAAGATAAAGCGTCTGCCTGATATCTAATGGGAAAATTACGAATATGTTTTGCCGGCACCCCTGCTTTCGCGGCCGCTCATTTGTCTGTCTTGCTGGAAGCAGACTGCGATATTGTCGCGATCTATACCCAGCCTGATCGACCCTCAGGCCGCGGAAAGAAATTACAGCCAAGCGCGGTTAAAGAATTGGCGACAAAAAATGCCATTCCCTTATACCAGCCATCCAGTCTCAGATCGCCTGAGCAGCAACAAATTTTTTCCAGCCTTAAACCCGACCTGTTAATTGTTGTGGCCTATGGCTTGATACTCCCCAAGGAAATTCTCGAAATTCCAAAATACGGATGCATAAACGTTCACGCATCATTGCTTCCGCGTTGGCGCGGAGCCGCGCCAATTGAGCGCGCCTTGCTGGCCGGAGACAAGGAGACAGGTGTCACTATTATGCAGATGGATGAGGGGCTCGACACCGGCGACATGTTAAACACAGAATCGGTGGACATTAAGGCCAGCGATACCCGAGTTGATCTTGAAAACAAACTGATAGATGCCGGGAAAAAGGCGCTGCTGCATACCCTGAAGAATCTCAGGAAAACTCTTGAAAACCCGGTAAAACAGGACGATTCTGCCGCTACCTACGCGGCGAAGTTAGAAAAGTCAGAATCCCTGATCAACTGGAATTTGCCGGCGGCACAGATTGACCGGCAAGTTCGAGCGGGCGTCGGCAGAAATCCTGCCTTCACCTTCCTGGACAGTCAAAGACTGAGAATACTTTCTACAAAAGTTTTGCCCGAGAATCATAAATTCGACCCGGGCACCATTATCTCGCTGGCGAAAGATAGTTTCAGCGTTTCTTGTCTGGATTCGTCGCTACAAGTTCAGCGAGTTCAACTCCCGGGCAAGAAAGACATGTCTGTGCATGATGTGCGCAATTCACGGCCTTCCTGTTTCGAAATTGGCAAACATTTTTCCGCGTCAGAAACTCTGCAGAAATGAATTCCTCGAACAGCAGAGCAATTGTCGCCACGATATTGAGCGAGCTTCTGTCCGGTCGAGGCTCATTAACTACTCATCTGAGCAAAGTTAAAGATCAGACTGACTTCAGCCTCATTCAGGAAACCTGCTACGGTGCCTGTCGTTGGTTTATGCTGCTGGAAAATATTCTTTCAACTTTGCTGAGCAAACCATTGAAGGCCGGTGACAAAGATATTAAATGTTTATTGATCTGTGGCCTCTACCAGTTACGCGAGCTGGAAGTAGCAGAATATGCAGTCATCAATGAGGCCGTCTCTGCGACCGTCGTTCTTAAGAAGGTGTGGGCTAAGGGGCTGGTTAATGCTGTTCTTAGAAACTATCTGAGAAAGAAGCCGGAGATCGAGCAGGCCTTGCTTGGCGCGGAGCCCTCTATTTTGCACTCCCACCCGGCCTGGTTGTTCGCAGAAATTAATAGCCAATGGCCCGCGCAGGCTGAGCAAATACTGCAAAACAACAATCTGAGACCGCCCATGACCCTGCGCGTCAATCAACTGCAGAAATCCAGAGCAGAGTTTCTAATGCTGCTCGATGCCGCCAACATCGAGGCCATGGCGGGAGACTATGCCGATACAGCGATTTATCTGGCTAAACCGTCTCCGGTGGCTGACATCCCGGGATTTGCCGAAGGCTGGGTCAGCGTGCAAGATGAGGCGTCACAGCTGGTCGCTGGCTTATTACAATTGAAGCCCGATCTAAGAGTGCTCGATGCCTGCGCTGCTCCCGGCGGGAAAACTTGTCATATTTTAGAAAGTGAGCCCTCACTTACTAGCTGCACCTCTATAGACCTGAATGCGGGAAAGCTGAGGAGGATTGAGGAAAACCTTCAGAGGCTGCAGTTAGAAGCCAACTTGATTGAAGCCGATGCCTCTGACGTCGATAGCTGGTGGGATGGCCAGTTGTTTGATCGCATTCTTCTGGACGCTCCCTGCTCGGCTACCGGTGTAATTCGCCGTCACCCCGACATAAAGCTATTGCGTAAGCCCGAAGAGGTCGCGCAATTGCAGCTTACACAGACCAGGCTACTTGCCTCTTTGTGGTTATGCTTAAAGCCGGGAGGCCTGCTGCTGTATACCACTTGCTCGCTATTGCGTCAGGAAAACGAGGAAATTATCGGCCGCTTCCTCGAATGCGCGGATAGCGCTAAATATGAGCGCATCGTGGCCGATTGGGGAGTAGAATGTCACTTTGGCAGGCAGCTGTTGCCAGGCGCAAATCAAGGTCCAGATGGTTTCTTCTTTTGCGTGCTAAGAAAAAGTTAAGATCCTCAGGGACGGTTAATAAACGCGGGCCAGCATGAAAATAATAATTCTCGGCGCCAACCAGGTTGGCAGCACTCTGGCCGAAACCCTAGCGAATGAATCCAACGATATTACTGTTGTCGACAGCGATGCTGAGAAACTCCGTGAGTTAAAAGACCATATTGATATTGGCACCGTAACCGGGCACGCATCCCATCCCGATGTCCTCGAAAGAGCCGGCGGTCAGGATGCTGACATGATCATCGCCGTGACCGAAAGCGATGAAATCAATATGGTCGCTTGTCGCGTGGCCTATTCACTGTTCCAAACACCGAAAAAGATTTGCCGGATTCGGTCCTCATCTTATCTGCTCACCGATAAGTTATTTGGTAAATATGGAATCGCCGTTGATGTCGTTATCAGTCCCGAACTCATTGTATCCAGTGCGATCAGTCGACTAATCGATTTGCCTGGTTCGCTGCAGGTGCTGGATTTTGCCGATGGTAAAGTGCAGTTGGTTGCTGTCAAAGCCTATTATGGCGGCCCTTTAGTGGGGCAGGAAATTCGCCTACTTCGCCAACATATGCCCTCCGTTGATACGCGTGTTGCCGCGATTTTTCGCAAAGACCGACCAATAATTCCAGAAGGATCGACGGTCATAGAGGCCGATGACGAAGTGTTTTTTGTAGCGGCTCAGGAGAACATCCGTGCCTGCATGAGCGAACTACGGCGCATGGACAAACCCTATAAGCGATTGATGATCGCCGGGGGAGGCAATATTGGAATGCGTCTGGCCGAAGACCTTGAGCAGCGTTACCAGGTAAAAATTATCGAAAGGGACGCGGCGAGATGTGCTTTTTTGTCTGAAAATCTGAATAGCGCAATTATCCTGAATGGCGAGGCCTCACAACGAGATTTACTCCTCGAGGAAAACATAGAAGACACGGATGTATTTATTGCTTTAACCAACGATGACGAGGCGAACATAATGTCGTCTCTATTAGCAAAAAGGCTGGGTGCCAAAAAAGTTATGGCGTTGATTAACAACCCCGCTTACGTCGATCTGGTGCAGGGCGGTGAAATCGATATAGCCCTTTCTCCCCAGCAGGCCACCATCGGCAGCTTGTTAACTCATGTCCGCCGTGGCGACGTAGTCAATGTCCATTCCTTACGTCGCGGTGCTGCCGAGGCTATGGAGGCCATTGCTCATGGAGATCAGGCTTCATCTAAAGTGGTGGGTCGGGCTATTCAGGACATCGATCTGCCGGAAGGGACCACTATTGGTGCGATCGTTAGAAATGAAGAGGTCCTCATCGCCCACGATAACATCGTCGTCGAACCAGATGATCATGTGATTTTATTCTTGGTAGACAGAAAAAGAATTCCGGAAGTTGAGCGACTATTCCAAGTCGGCTTCAGTTTTTTCTAAGCGCTATGCATGCCTCCATAATAATAAAAATACTCGGTGTCTTGCTCATGCTTTTCAGTATATTGAGTAATATGCTCCCTCTTGTTGTTTCCTTGCTTTATCAGGATGGAATGGCGGGCGTATTTTTTCAATCATTTCTATTGGTTTTTATAACCGGCTTTTTATTCTGGCTATTTACCTCCCGCTCACGCCAGGAACTTGGCACCAGAGACGGCTTTCTGATAGTAACTTTATTCTGGGTGGTTCTGGGAACAGCGGGCTGTCTGCCTTTCATGTTCTCTCCCGCAATAGAGTTATCGCTTACAGACGCTATTTTCGAATCTCTCTCTGGCCTCACCACCACGGGCGCTACGGTTATTTCCGGCCTCGACGAACTACCGAAATCCATACTGTTCTACCGACAGCAGCTACAATGGCTGGGAGGAATGGGAATTATTGTGTTGGCAATGGCCTTGCTTCCGATGCTGGGAATTGGAGGCATGCAGCTCTATCGTGCAGAGAGTCCGGGCCCCGTAAAAGACAATAAACTGGTTCCTCGATTAGCGGAAACTGCAAAAGCGCTTTGGTATATTTATCTTACACTCACACTCGTTTGTGCACTTGCCTATTGGCTGGTTGGCATGGATTTGTTTGATGCCATTAGTCACAGTTTCGCCACTGTGGCCATTGGTGGATTTTCAACTCACGACCAGAGTATGGGTTATTTTAATAGTTCGGCAGTAGATCTGGTTGGCATTATCTTTATGTTTGTCGCCGGAATTAATTTCGCCCTGCATTTTACCGCATGGCAAAAACGCACTGTCAAACACTATAAGCTTGACCCTGAATTCCTTTTCTACACATTTATTCTGGTTATTGTATCAATCGTTACAGTATCTGTGCTGCAATTTTCTCACAGTTATTCCAGCTTTTATGAATCATTAATTAAGGGTGTTTTTCAGGTTGTCTCGTTTGCGACAACAACGGGTTTCGCCACCGCCGATTTTAATTCCTGGCCATTGTTTCTTCCCTACATGTTGCTGTACGCCGCTATTATTGGCGCCTGTGCTGGCTCCACCGGCGGCGGCATGAAAGTCATTCGTATCCTGTTAATCTTTAAGCAAGGATTTAGAGAGGTGCAAAGACTTATACACCCCAGGGCGGTTATTCCGATTAAGCTCGGGCGAAATCCGGTTAACGATAGAGTCATCGAAGCTGTATGGGGATTTTTTGCAGTTTACGTGATGGCATTTATGGCCATGCTATTGGCTTTGCTAGCAACGGGACTGGATATTATTACCGCATTCAGTGCGGTAGGTGCCTGTATCAATAATCTTGGGCCAGGCCTGGCAGGTGTTGCCGAAACTTATCAGTACTTGCCCGCAGCGGCAAAATGGATCCTCTGCTTTGCGATGTTGCTGGGTCGGCTTGAGGTGTTTACTTTATTGGTGTTGTTTACGCCAATGTTTTGGAAGCGATAGCACCTCTCTTCGGTTCTGTTTCCTTTAGTGCTCTCAGAGAACCGCCGCATCACTCGGTTCATTTTAACGAGTCTGTATCACCCATGTTTTGGAAGCGATAGCGCGTCTCTTCGGTTCAGTTTGCTTTAGTGCTCTCAGAGAACCGCCGCGCCACTTGCTTCAATTTATCGAGTCTGTAACACCCATGTTTTGGAAGCGATAGCACCTCTCTTTGATTCGGTTTGCTTTAGTACTCTCAGAGAAGCGCCCCATCACTCGGTTCATTTTATCGAGTCTGTATCACCGATGTTTTGGAAAAGATA
>JABMOK010000142.1 GCA_013204155.1 Pseudohongiella sp.
CGAGATACTGTTCGCCAAATTTCTGTTCCAGATAAGATTCTTCTTTGGCGATGGCAATCCAATACACCAGTAGCGCCCCCGGAATAAAACTAATTAGAATCCAGAAGTTGTCGCTGGAAATACCAATTCCAATATTAAACAGGCAGAAACCGAAGTAAATTGGATTTCTGGACCAGGCGTAGAAACCCGTGGTAACTAGTCTGGTAGTGGGCTTCCAGGGTTCGATCGCCGTCCCTTCCCGTTTGAAGGTGCCGCTTACCAGAATCGCGACTGCCAGGCCAAACAGGGTAATAGCAATACCGATTACTGCAAATGACTGGGGAACACCCATGGTAACTGGCCAGACCCTATCCAACCCGGCACCGGCGAAGATCAGCAGCACGAAAATAGCGGGCGGGGGGAATTTTACCGCCGCTCCTTTCTTATCGAGATCCCCCTTGTCGGATCCCTTCTCTGGGGCTACAGTTTGATCTACTGCATTTGAATCTTCAGAGTTCATCGTGTTAACACCTCGATTGAGTGAAAAACCAGTAATAGCCGATAAATATTGGCTAACAATCTTCCAAAAAGGAAGTAATCATTGAAGTATTTTCTGTTTACATGGAGATGCCTAGGCGGCACGGCAAGTGCAACTTGAATTTAAATAACACCCGTTAGTAAGGTTTGCCGATTGGGTCGAGGTATTTTTCGCCGATAGCGATTTAAAATGCATCCCTTGGAAGGAGAATAGTATGGTTGTTGTCAACAAAATACTGGTAGTGCTGGACGTCTACAATGACTACCGTGACGATCCGGCTCATCAGCCGGCAGAAATCAAAAAGGCCCTGGCGCTAATCACCGATCGCCGCAAGGCAGAGTTATTCCTGCTTGGCTGTGGTTTTGAAGAGTTCTTACACGACAGCTATTCAATCTTCAGCGAGGAAGCTGCGGAGCAACGTAAAGTGTTCTGCCGGGAAATGGAGCGCCGCCTGCAAGTCTTTGTCGATACGCTTAATACTCAGGGAATCAAAACAGACTACAGGGTGCATTGGACCTATCCCCGCTACGAGCAAATCGCCAAAGAAGCCAGAGAACTGGATGTCGACCTGGTGATTCAACACATCAATCTACGCAGCGCTCACCAGCGCCATAACCTCTCACACGATAGCTGGCAGCTGATAAAAACCTGCCGGCAGCCGCTGCTGTTAATCAAGGATAATGAGTGGCCCGAGGTACCCGTGGTGTTGGCGGCGGTGGACCCGGCTCATAGCCATCACAAGCCTGGAGGACTGGATTTCAACATTCTGAATACAGCAATCGAAACCAGCAATGCTCTGGGCGGCCGCTTGCATGTACTGCATGCCTACTCGGGGTCGGCGCGAGCTTTCGCTGACGCCGAATCGATTCGTAATGCGCACAGCGAGGCATTGGATGGATTATTAGCCAATTATGCTATTGCGGCGGATGACATCCACCTGATCGATGAAACACCAGTCAATGCCATTCTGCAAAGCCAGCAAGCCTTGCAAGCCAGTATTGTAGTCATTGGGGCGCTTTCTCGTTCGCGTATCGCGGAAGCCATTATTGGCAATACGGCTAACAAATTACTCGATTATGTAAAGTCAGACTTATACATAATCAGGCCCTAGTGTGCGCTGATCAGGGCGGGCCTGGCCCTTGTAAAACCTTAGCCCTGCAAAATCTCTCGAGGCGCTGGCGGCATTTTAAAATGATAGATTTTGAGCCCCCGCTCTGGAAACTTGTCGGCAAATTCCACGGCGGCCTCGATAGTTCCAATATAACTGCCCCCCGGCACATGACGTTCAAATTTCTCCAACAGAAAGTCTACATCCAGAAACGGGCTGTTAATCGTGGCGATAACATCGGCGCCCGGCGCACAGAGTCCCGACAATTTCTTTAGCACCGCCGGATAATTTACAGCCACATCGAAGCTGCCTCGCTGCCTGGTCGGCGGATCGATTATCAGCAGATCATAACGCCCAAACTGCTTGATCCTGCCCCAGGACTTAAACAGGTTGTGTGGAATCGACTTGACCTTGCGTAAATCCTGCGCGTTAAGTTGGTGATTCTGTTCTCCCCATTTAATGCTGGTTTTACTCATATCTACATTCGTGACCCCACTCGCCCCACCAGCCATAGCCGCCACCGACAGGGAACAGGTATAGGCGAACAGATTCAATACGTTCTTGCCTTCACTGTGCACCCGCAACCATTGGCGCAAGGGATACATGTCGAGAAACAGGCCGGCGTTCTGCTGTGCGCCGGGATGTACCTCAAACAGTAAACCCTCTTCGTTGACGACTGTTTCACGCAGCTTTTCCCCCCGCAACAACTCGGCCGGTGCACCTTTCTCATATCTCTTTTGTAATACCACCGACTCTACTTTTTTGGCGTGATCAGCAGCAAGGATCGCCTCAAGCAGGCTCGCTGGATCTGCAATTTCGCTGTAGGCAGTCACCAAGACCACCGGCTCAAACCAATCGATACAGATATGCTCCAGGCCCGGATGCAATTGTCCACGGCCATGAAAAATCCGCCGCGTGGCTAGATCTTTCGCGGAAAAGAAAGTGTTAATGGAGTCGTTGAGAACGGAGTCAATCAAAATGTAATTCCCTGGTAGATATTTCTGACGAGCAACAACAATAGTTTCGTTGGACTTCCCATACTTTGCCAGACACCAAATAGCGTTAAAATGTAACTCTATGAGAGGGGTTTATGAAAGGCAAACAGTACACAGAAGCATTCAAGATCGAAGCGCTAAAGCCAGTCCTGAGTGGTGCTATTCCGTTGCTTCGCTATTCTGCAACACGATTGCCAGCTATCCAGACACTTTCAATAGACTTGCTGTTTTCGATGTTCTCCGCAGGATTAGCCCCCAATACCAGCAGATCTCCCCACTTGCCCGGCTCCAGTGTACCCACATCTCTCGCACCGATGCAGTCGGCCGCAACGCCGGTAGAGGCACGAATCGCATCGATAGGACTCAAGCCGGCTTCCACCATCATGTGCATTTCCATGTGCACGAAGTAGCCCTGAAATCTGGCCGGGGGCCCTGAGTCCGTGCCCATCGCAATCTTTACACCGCTCGCATTGAGGACATTGATATTTGCCATGGCAACATCCAGTGCAATTTTGTACTGCTGGGCGGAGCTACTATTGCGCATGCGAGACTGCCGCTCTGGACTCCTCAGCTGCTGCAAAACAACCGGGTCAGCTTCTTGCAGGAAATAGGGATCAGAAAAAAACCCCGGTTCGCTTTCATACACGAAAGTCGAAACCTCACGTGTCAGCGTCGGGATATAGCAAACGTCTTTGCTCTTAAGCAGATTGATAAACTCACTATCGACCGGCAAATCTCGCACACTGTGCGCCACTAAGTCTGCGCCCGAATTAAGAATGTATTTGGCATCATCCAGATAAAAAAGATGCACCGCTACCGGCAGCCGTCGAATATGTGCCTGATCCACCAAGGCGTCGAACAAATTCTTCGGCATTTTTTCCGTAGCACCAAGATTGTCATCCATTCTGACCTTGATGAAGTTTGCCCCCCTGTCTGCATTGCGATTGACTTCGGCACGAATAGCCTCCTCGCTGTCACCGACCACCACACTGCCCGAGACCAGTAGTCGTGCCCGGTCCAGAGCTTGATCGTATTGGCTATTGCGCAGCGCAAACCCCTCCTCTTCATCACCGCCCAGACTGTTGACCGTGGTTATGCCATAGCGCGCATACAGTGAGAGTTGGCGTAATAGATTATCGGTGTTGTATTCACCACCGCTCAAGCCGAGCGTGTCACCTACGTGACCGTGGGAATTAATCAGGCCGGGCATAATGGTCTTGCCGCTAACATTGATTTGTCGCGCACCTTCGGGAATAGTCACCGCGCTGCGAGGACCTACGGTTCTAATACGGCCATCGGTGATGACTACCACGCCGTCCTCGATCGGTTCCGCCGCCGTGCCATCAATGATTCGCGCACCGACAAATGCCAGGCTGCCTTCATTCGCCATCGCCGGGAGGCTGAATACTGTCAGCAGAGCCAGCAAGCTTATTATTGTGCTTCTCATGATTTTTTCCTCCTGCAAGGCATTGGAGAGGATTCCCATAAAAAAAGCAATAGAGGCTTGAGAAAGGAAGCTAGGCCCTGGCCTGCGAGTACCCAGTGCAAGATTGTAATACTGCAGAGGGATATTCTATTCAGCGTTTATCTGTATAACCCTTATCAGTTTATTATTTTCATCGAACTGAATTTCAAAGGTGCCAAAAATACCCTCATGGGTGAGAAAACTTCGGATCGCGCCGGCTGGAAATCTGATGCTCTTGTTGTCTTCGGAGTGCACCATGATGTCCCGAGCCACTCCCTGATAAAAGGCCAGATACTTCTCTGCCGATATGGCCAGTTGAAAACGGATACGACGTGGTGAATCTTTGCTATTCATATTGCGCGCGATTTATCGGTAGCGATAATCCATTCGACTAGGATTGTTAAACCATTCAAACTATTTGAAAAACCAGCAGCACGATTCTAGCGCAGCCCGGGCTTGCGGGATAGAGCCATAACAAGGCGCGTTGTCGGCCGCTAAACCAAGCCAACAGGAATCAGACTGAATCCGTCAGAGCAACGGCTATAGGTCGCCGAGCCGATTTTCGTAACCACGCAAGTGAAAACAAAAAAGCGGCTGATTTGTACAAAATCAGCCGCCAGTCATTCACGATCACTTTATTTTTTATTAGGCTACATGGAGGAGGAGGATGCCTATTTTTTTGGCCAAGGCAATACATTAACCTCAACATATTGATCGTGAAACAAACCGCCGTCATCGGCCCGGCCCCATAACATGTACTGGCCTGGCTCATCAAACGTTACGCTGACTTCGTACATGCCATCTTCCGGCACAGTAGGAGGTGTCCAAATCGATCCCCAGGGAGAGTTGGCCGATGCGCGTGTATCTTCCCAAGGCTTCACTTGAGGTGGATCGAAAGTCACATCCGCATCGCCTCGGTATATATTCCATGACAGATACAGACCATTGGTTTTCCCCACTGTCACCTTGGAAGGCTTACGCATCATACGCGCGCGCATTTTTTCCTCGGCACTAAGCTGCGGTGCCGCTGAAGCACCACCTTCACCACTGGCAGCCGCTGCCAACCGCAAGGCATCACCTCGAGGTTTGGGCAAGCCATCATCTGTTACCTGTGTTCTTACCAGCAGCGGTTCACCAACACGCACGGTGCGCCGGGTATCACCGATAACTTTTGCCACGGGTGGGAGATTAGCTCTGGATTCGGGACTACTGGTGCCAGCACCCAGTGAGCCGGTCTCAGAGGCGATAATCATATTATCAATGGTGTAATCGGTCGCCATGGTGGCGTAAGCCGTTCTTTTGACTCCGTTGGGAGAGATCACGGTCCATGTCAGCTCTCTATCACCCCAATCCTCAGGCACGACTACCTCGAAGGTAAAGCGATTACGCCTCGGCAGGAAGCGAGTAGGCTGACCTCGATCCTTGTCACCGGGAGAGAAGAAGTTATTATCGCCGACGTGAATGTTCGGTACCTCTTCCCAATTTTCGTTGAAGTAGCCAAAAACGAAGGTGACAGTGCCATCATCGTTTCGGCGCCAGCCTTCGTAGGCCGGCTCAATATGCTGACCCGAGCGATAGCTTAGTTGAGCCTGCGCCAATGGAATCAAGCTGATGTTGATTAGTATCAGGCCCAGACTCAGGCTCAATAATTTTCGTAGATTACTTGTTAGAGTTACCATGACTAGTTAGCTCCCTGTAGGGCGACTTCATTGCTGAGCTCGTCATCACTAGCTTCAGCCACAGGTGCAACCAGCGGCGCCAGACACAGCGGACAACCTATGACGTGATCGTTGGGCCCAAGGTGCAGCTTGTTACGACGCTTTTCCATTTCCTCGAAAAATTGATCATCGGTCATGCTCACACGAATACCCAGATCGA
This sequence comes from Pseudohongiella sp., assembly GCA_013204155.1. GTDB lineage: Bacteria > Pseudomonadota > Gammaproteobacteria > Pseudomonadales > Pseudohongiellaceae > UBA9145. Next base: position 5,964 of record JABMOK010000142.1, read on the forward strand.
TAAACATATTGGTCACCGAACGATTACCGGAACCCTGCCAGTTTCGTGGATCAGGCACGTTGAAATTACTTTCGGTGTTATTGAAATAGCCTACGATGTGCAGGATGGTGCCCTTCGGCAACAGTGGCGCATAGTCATCTTCGTAGGGATAGCCTCGCACCCAGTTGTGGTCATAGCCCACACAGGACAGTGTTTCCACGGTGTAGCCCCAAATCGCTTCCAGGCACATACGCTCGCCGGGAGCGTGTAGATGTGGCTCAAAAGTGATGACCTTGGTGTGCTCTTCCAATACGGAGTAGGCATGTAATTCCTGGTCAGTCTGGCCGCCAGCAATACTGATATCTACGCCATTGCCAAGACCGATGCGAGAGTTTTTAAACTTCGGCTCGTAGCCCACTGGATGGAAGCGAAAACCGATTTCCAGATGACCGGTGGTATCGCGACCATTGGAGTGCATATGCACAGAGTCGGTAACGAAAGAGGATCCGGCTCGCAACAACCGACCCCCATCGGGATCGAAAATGTCGCCATTACGGCCCACTTCATGCACTGGCCAGGAGGTGGTAGTGTCCGCTCCCGTATTAACACCGGCTTCATCCAGTATCTGAGTACTCCAGATCATGTGGTGAAATATGAACAATCCGCCCACAGTATCGCCGGCGCCACCGTCACCCACATCATTAACTTCGACAATTTCAACGGACTTGACGTAGCGATCTTGCGTGAGTCCCACTGCAACCCTGGGAACCTCGCCCCACCAGTCAGGTGTGCCCGCTAATTTGGTAAAATCCGTAGTAGTAACTACCAGATCCGGTTCACCCAAGCCCCATTTGATGCTGTCATCGAATGCCAGAGGCGCAGGAGCGTCGGCTAGATTACCTTCCGGTGTACCGCTTCGTGCCCAGGTAGATATTGCGGCTATTTCTTCCTCGCTGAGGGAAGGATCGCTTTTGTAATGCTGAATGCCGATGTCCTTCTCCATATACCAGGGCGGCATGGCACCGGCACGATCCCGAAGGCCCGTCTTGTATTCAATCAAGCCAGCAAAAGGGGCAACCTGGTCATAGGTCACCAAGGGCATCGGCGCCACACCACCCACTCGGTGGCAATTTTGACAGCTGCGCTGCAGGATCGGCTCGATATCCTTGTGAAAGCTTACTTCCTGAGCCAGCGTTAACGGCGATAACAACACCGTGGCGGCTGCCAGTGATAAGCCTTTGATAATAGAAGTTTTAGTTCCCATGAGAATCACCATTTAATCTGCATGTCACGCCGCATGGACGTGCCAAGGTTTAGTATCAGTTCAGGCTGTAATAGCCCCTCAAGCATTCCTCTCATTAGCCGTACTATTTAAAGCTGGCAAAGAGGCAGGGCCAATCCTAGTTGAAGGTGGCCGTGCAGAATAGTAGAAAAGCTGTTCTCAGCCATCTATTCGCTATCAATTTGAGCTAGATCAATTTAGGTGAAATTAAGGCGAATATTCAGCAATGGCGCGGCCTGCACCACGAAACAGGCGAAGCTGTGACAGACTGAAACAGGCCCCCGAACATAATCTCAGGTGCCTGGTAAACCTCCCTTATTTGCCCCTAATAAGGGCTCTAAATTTGTAGGTTTATTATATATAATGGGCTGCTAGACTCAGCAGAAAGTGATTAATTGAGATAACACGTTGAACAAGACTGCAACAATCAAGCTCGGCTTAATGCCTCCACTGTCGGGAATCGTCGGGATTTATGGCACCGAAATAGCGCGGGCAGGACAGATGGCCTGCGATGAAGTTAATGAAAATGGCGGTGTGCTGGGGCAAAAGCTGGAGCTGGTCATTGAAGATGACGGGAGCTTGCCGGAAACTGCGGTTTTGGCTGCCGAGAAACTTGTAGATCAGCACAAATGCTCGGCGATAATCGGTAATCTACTCTCAAATTCGAGAATTTCAGTCGCCTATCGGGTTGCTGAAACCAGAAAAATTCCACTGCTTAACTTCTCTTTCCACGAAGGCAGCGTTATTAGTCGTTACTTTTTTCACTTCGCCGCACTTCCCAACCAGCAAATCGAAAAAATGATTCCCTATATGCGTGGGAAATTCGGGCCGAAGATGTTTTTTGCCGGCAATAACTACGAGTGGCCGCGGGGATCGATCGATGCGGCCAAACGAGCACTATTGGCTGATGGCGGTCAGATAATGGGGGAGGAGTATCTGCCCCTGGGTGCATCTAAAGAGGATATAGCGAAGCTTTTAGAGTCCGTTGAGAATTCGGGCGCTCAAGTTTTGGTGCCCTATTTCGCAGGCGAGGATCAGCTCAACTTCTTAAATGCATTCACCGAACGGGGCTTGAAAGACAAGATGGCGGTGGTCATGGGACATTATGACGAAATAATGGCCAGCCAGCTGAGAGCTGAGGTTCGGGAAGGATTTTACTCCAGCAATACTTACTTCATGACAGTCGATACAGAAGAAAATAAAAACCTCCTCAAGCGTCTTTCCCATTACCCTGGCGTCACGGGTATTTGGCCCGGGGGTAATGGGATCCTGACCAACTTCGGCGAGGGCGCCTACCTCTGCGTAAAAGCTTTTGCGCAAGCGGTAAATCAGGCGGGAACGCTGGAAGCAGAAGCCTTGATTGAAGTATTGGAACGAATTAGTTTCCGCGGTCCTCAAGGCGAAGTGGAGATGGACCCCGCTACCCATCATGCCAGGGTCAACACCTATCTGTCCCAATGCTCAAACGAGGGTCGATTTAAGATCATCGAAAACTTTGGATCGATCGCTCCGGCAATTCCCGAGAGGTACCAACACCTGCAAGTTGGACTAAGACATCTCAATGAGGATGAGGTTCGGCTTCAGGCCAGGATTATAAGCCAGATGCACGAAGCGGTTTATTTAACGGAATTTAATGAAGGAAAAATCCTCTATACGAACCCCGGTTTCGATCAAATGTTTGGCTATGAGTCTGGCGCGCTTATTGGATGTAATTCACGCTTGCTTATTGCCCCAGAACAGCAGTTACCGGGTGTCAGCATAGAAGCAATCAATCGTATGCTTAACACCCGCGGACGTTGGACCCAGGAGCTTCAGGGCGTCAAAAAAGATGGGGTGACTTTTTGGGTTTCCTCCTCAGTCTCCGTATTTACCCACCCTGAATACGGTGAGGTTTGGATGACTGTTCTGAAGAATATAACAGAGCGAAAACTCGCCGAAGAGGCTCGGCAGCAGAGTCAGGTGGAGTTCGAGGCGCTGTGGGAAGCTTCTACTGACGCCATGCTCACTGTGAACCCCGAAGGGCTCATTACTTCGGTGAACTCCAGGGCAGAAGAAATGACGGCTTATAGTCGCCTGGAGCTCATTGGACAAAAGGTTGAAATTTTGCTGCCTAAAAAATTGCAAGCATCCCACAGCAACCTCCGAAAGGAATATCAGGCGGATTCCTATCGACGGGAAATGGGCGAAGGTCTGGAACTGTTTGCGATGCGTAAAGACGGCAAGAAGTTTCCCGTCGAAATCTCTCTGACGCCCATTACCCTACGCGGACAACAACAGGTACTGGCGGAAATTCAGGACATATCGAAGCGAATATCTATGGAGGCGCAGTTGCGCCAATCTCAGAAACTCGAGGCCGTGGGTCAGTTAACCGGAGGGATCGCCCACGATCTGAATAATATGCTGACTGCAATGATGGGCTTCACCGAACTCTCGAAACTGACCCTGAATCAGAATCAGAATCAGCAGAGTAGCGAAGATCTGGATGAGGTACTGAAAGCCGGTGAGCGTGCAAAAGAGTTAATTAGCAAAATGCTGGCATTCTCCAGTCAGCAAATTCTTGAACCACAATTGCTGAACGTTAATGATGAGATTCATGACATCCAAAAGATGTTGCTACAACTGATCGGTGCTGAGATAGAATTAACCCTGAGTCTGGAGTCCGATCTCCACAGGGTACATTTGGACCCAGTCCAGCTTGAACAAGTCCTTGTTAACTTGATTGTCAATGCCTCGGATGCGATGCCCGATGGCGGCAACCTGATTGTCACTACCCATAACATTGATCTGGATGCAGAGTCTCTGCTTGGACATATCATAAATAGCCCCGGACACTATGTGGAAGTTTCGGTCAGCGATACTGGAACAGGCATAGCTCCGGAAGTACTCGCCAGGATTTTTGAGCCTTTCTTTACCACAAAGGAGCGAGGTAAAGGCACCGGACTGGGATTAGCCTCCGTATACGGCATCGTGAAGCAGAGTAAGGGTGAAATAACGGTGTATAGCGAACCGGGGATAGGCACAACCTTCAAGATTTATTTCCCCATAGCCGACTCGAGAATAGTAGCCTCCCAGAGGCTTTCCGAAGTGCTGCCGCTGTCGCAGGGAAGTGGGACTATCGTACTGGTGGAAGACGATGGGGGTGTTCGCCAGCTGATCAAGCGTATGCTCGAATCTAATGGCTACTCAGTTTACGATTCGGCATCGGCCGAGGAAGCACTGGAGCTAGTGAAACAGTTGGACCATATCGACCTTGTGTTAACCGATATTGTGTTACATGGTATGAGCGGGTCTGAGCTGGCGAAAGAGCTACAGAGTATTTCCCCCGACTTATCGATCATGTTTATGTCGGGTTTCGCTGGCAAGGCGCTCGAGTACCTAAATGATATGAAAGCCGATGCCCACGTCCTTCCCAAACCGTTTACGCGCAATGTGCTACTGCAGAAAGTCGCTCAGCTGATACATTAGCCTTGTGACTCAGCAACTGAGCCGCTTTTGAAACAAGCAGAAATAAAACCACTTGAGCGCGGGATATCTGTCCCAATGTCAGTATCCGAACCTGCGCTTTAGTAAAATAAGACCAAAACCTGCAGTACTCCAGTTGTAAATTATCCCACCACCGGGCCCTTCCGCCCCAATCCACAATCAGCAAATCGAGCTTACCATTGAAATTTTCGCGTTTAGCTGATTTAATAAGCAAGCTTATTATAAGGTAAACTATGAAAACCGATATCAACGAGGGCTTCGGCTTCGTAATACATGACGTAGCCCGCTTGCTGCGGTGGAGCTTTGATCGCCAGTCCCAGGATCTTGGGCTCACCCGGGCGCAGTGGTCTGTACTCGCCCACCTGTTTCGCGGCGATGGAATTCAGCAGAAGAGTCTGGCTTGTCTAATGGATATCGCCCCTATTACCCTGGCGCGACATCTGGATCATCTCGAAGTGGATGCCTGGATTGAAAGACGCGATGATCCCAATGATCGCCGTGCAAAGCGGGTTTATCTGACGCCGAAAGCAAAACCCATGATCGAGAAATTAGGGAAATTAGGACAGAAGATACGCATACAAGCTTTGAGTGGAATAGATGCCAAAGACGAAAAAATGTTTCTGGATGTTCTATTACGTATTCGCGAGAACCTTGGCGATAACAACTAGCAAATAGACTTTTAAACACACGCAAAAAAGCAATCGGAAAGAAGAGGGTAACAACTAAAGTGATAAAACGCATTTCCATATTACTACTGGGACCGATAGTAATTGCCTTGGTCAGCAGCTGGGTCTATTTACAAGGAGGACGCTATGTGGGCACCGAAAATGCCTACCTGAAATCTGAAATAATTACTGTCAGCAGCGAATTATCCGGCAAGGTTTTAGAGGTTTTCCCCAAAGACAATGAGCGAGTGAAAAAAGGAGACTTGGTGATCCGACTGTTCGATCAACCTTACCTGATTGCTATCTCCCGGGCAGAGGCCAATCTGGCGAATGTCCATGGCGACCTGCTTAGCCAAAAGGCCGAATATGAAAGCAGGAAACTGGATATCTCCAGCGCCGAAACAGATTTTGAATTCAGGGCGCTGGAACTGAAGCGAATGCAACAACTGCGGAACGAGAACTCGGTTTCCGTGGCGCAATTTGATCAGGCACAGTTCGCCTGGAAAACATCCTACAACGAACTGGAAGCGAAGAAGCAGGAATTGCTGGTCAGCAAGGCCAAGTTAATCGATCCGGAAAGACCGGTTGAAGAACATCCGCGTTATTTACAGTCTCTGGCAGAATTAACCAAGGCCAAACTCGATCTCAGCTATGTGGAAGTTAAATCACCGGCCGAGGGTATTGCGACTAATGTCTCCGCCCATATTGGTGAAAATATAATCTCAGGCACTAATTTATTCAGCATTGTTAATGACAGCGAAATTTGGATCGAGGCAAATTTCAAGGAAACCGATCTGACCCATGTTCGTGTTGGTCAGCCAGTAACTATTGATATAGATACTTACCCTGATGTTGAATGGCACGGGGAAGTAGCGAGCATAACACCCGCCACCGGCTCTGAATTCTCGCTACTGCCCGCTCAAAACAGTTCCGGCAACTGGATCAAGGTAGTGCAGCGCATTATGATCAAAATATCCTTCGAGCCGCAGAACAATAATCTTCCACTATCCACCGGTATGAGCGCAGAAGTCAGTATCGACACCGGCTATATACGCAATATTTCCTGGCTGACTCAAAACCTGAACGACTTCATCCGTGGAATCTGAAAGTCCTAAAAAAGAAGTTAAGTATCGCGGCCTGATTACCCTGTCAATTATGCTAGGGACGATCATGCAGGTGCTTGATAGCACTATCGCCAATGTCGCCCTGCCACATATGCAGGGTAGCCTGGCCGCCACTCAGGATCAGGTTGCCTGGGTGTTAACCTCCTATATTGTTGCTTCTGCCATAATGACCCTGCCCGCAGGCTGGTTCGCCGTCCGTTTTGGCGGCAAACGCGTGTTCATCGTTGCGGTGACAGCATTCACCATTAGCTCAGCACTCTGCGGACTGGCGCTTTCGATCGAACAAATCGTTTTCTTTCGCATCCTGCAAGGCATGAGCGGAGCCGCGCTAATTCCCATTTCGCAAGCGACCCTGTTAGATATAAACCCGAAAGAGAAACACGGTAGTGCGATGGCTATTTGGGGCGCGGGAATTATGATCGGTCCTATTATTGGACCAACACTGGGCGGTTACTTGACCGAATACTATAACTGGCGCTGGGTATTTTTTATCAATGTGCCATTAGGCATTATTACCGTCCTTGGCATTAGTCTGTTTATGCCCGATCCCGAACGCCAAAAGAAAAGACGCTTCGATTGGCTCGGCTTCCTTACCCTTGCCATCATCATCGGCTGCGCACAGCTGATTTTGAATCGTGGAGAACAGGTAGACTGGTTTGACTCGAGCGAAATATTTATCTACTTCGCCATCGCAGGATCTGCTATCTGGATGTATATAATTCACACCATGCAGACTGACAATCCTATCTTGCCACCCGCCATGTTTTTAGACCGGAATCTGGTCACCAGCCTGTTCTTCATGTTTTTTATTGGGCTGATTCTCTTGGCTACCGTTGCTCTGCTGCCACCTTATATGCAAAATCTGATGGGTTATCCTGTACTGGAAGTGGGCACCTTAATGGCACCACGAGGGGCAGGTACTATGGTAGCCATGATGATAGTTGGAAAACTGGTGAATCGGGTAGATCCCAGAGCTCTGATCCTGTTCGGATTGAGTCTCACCGTTGTCTCCTTGAATGCAATGACTCAATTTTCAACTTTCGTTCCCGCCAGCACCCTTGTCTGGACCGGGCTATTACAAGGTTTCGGGCTGGGGTTTATCTTCGTCCCTTTAAGCACTATTGCTTATGTCACCCTGGATCCCAAATACCGCGCCGAGGCGGCCAGCGTGTTTAATTTGACGCGAAACATGGGAGCCAGTGTTGGTATTTCAATTGTGATGACAGTGCTTACTCGAAACATTCAAACCAATCATGCCTACCTGACGGAATATATTACCCCGTATACACTGGGTATTTCCTGGAAGCAGGTGCCCGAAGGATTGATGAGCATGAGTTCCGGGTTGATGGGAGCCTTAAATGGAGAAATAACGCGACAGGCGGCAACGATTGCCTATGTGAATGATTTTAAACTGATGATGTGGGTAATCCTTGCCTCTATCCCCTTTGTTTTTCTGTTAAAAAATCCGCGTAAACTTCAGGCTGAAGCTTCAGCAAAAAAATAATTTATTAACCACTAATTTGTATTCCTTCTATTGCCCACTATCATTACTGGTAAAGTCATTGCTGTCCCATTAGCTTATGCAAAACACAGGGCAATCCTAATAATAGAAACAAGAGAATGCCTGACTATACGGTATACTGCGCGGCTATGAGTAGTGCACATGACATCCTGCAGTCAGTTTTCGGTTACCCGTCTTTTCGTCCACCCCAGGATCAGATAATAGAAGCCGTGATACTCGGTGACGATGCCCTGGTATTAATGCCCACCGGTGGCGGCAAGTCATTGTGTTATCAGATTCCTGCCATCGTGCGAGAAGGCTGTGGCGTGGTCATCTCACCCCTGATCGCGCTGATGCAAGATCAGGTGAGCGCCATGCTCTTGTTAGGCGTGAGAGCGGCCTTCCTGAATTCCACACTGAATGCGGATTCGGTTCGAGAAATCGAGCAGGCGCTGTCCGCTGGAGAGCTCGACCTTCTGTACATCGCCCCGGAACGCTTCAGTCAGGCGAGAACCCTGCAACTATTACAGCAATCTTCAATTTCGCTTTTTGCAATCGACGAGGCCCATTGTGTCTCGCAATGGGGGCATGATTTCCGTTCCGATTACCTGCGCCTGAGTTTATTGCATGAGCTATTCCCGGAAGTCCCGCGCATTGCGCTCACCGCCACCGCCGATGAACGCACTCGCGCAGAAATTATCAATCGCCTGCAGCTGGGTCATGCACAACAATTTATCGCGGGTTTTGATCGACCCAATATTCGCTATCGCATCGCCTTAAAACACAATGGGAAACAGCAGTTTTTAAAATTTCTGCAAGAGGAACACGCCAGTGATGCCGGCATTGTCTACTGTCTCTCACGCAAGAAAACCGAGGACATCGCCTACTGGTTACAAGACCAGGGGTTCAATGCCCTGCCCTACCATGCGGGTCTTGATGCGGCAACCCGCGCCGATCACCAGCGCCGATTCCTGCGCGAAGAAGGGGTGATTATCGTCGCCACCATAGCCTTCGGCATGGGTATCGATAAGCCGGATGTGCGATTCGTCGCGCATCTGGATTTGCCCAAGACCATCGAATCCTATTACCAGGAAACTGGCCGTGCGGGACGCGATGGTCAGGCGGCCGATGCCTGGATGATTTACGGTTTACAGGACGTGATCAAGCTACGACAAATGATGGAGACATCCGATGGCGACGAGGAACACAAACGCGCAGAACAACATCGGCTGAATGCCATGTTGGGTCTGTGTGAAATCACTTCCTGCCGGCGTCAGGCATTGCTTGCCTATTTTGCCGAAACTCTGGCACAGCCTTGCGGTAATTGTGACACTTGCCTGCAACCCCCTCAGACCTGGGACGGAACGGAAGCGGCGCGCAAAGCGCTTAGCGTGACTTATCGCAGCAATCAACGATTCGGCGTTAATCACCTGATTGATGTGCTTCGCGGCGCCGAAACGGACAAAATATTTCAATTCGATCATCAGCATTTGACGTCTTACGGCATCGGCAAAGATCTGGATAATAATCAGTGGCGTTCGGTGTTCAGACAATTGGTTGCCAGAGGCTATATGAGTGTTGATCTGGAACGCTTTGGGGCGCTTCGCCTGGAAGAGAGTTGCCGGCCACTACTTCGAGGCGAGGAATCAATTCAACTACGACGCGACATTAAACAGAAAGCGGCCAAACGACAAACAAAAACACCACTCGCGGCAGATGTCGATATTGCATTGTGGGAGGCACTCCGAGAGTGTCGGCGCGTGTTCGCTCAAGACCAGGGCGTACCCCCGTATGTCATTTTTCACGACAGCGCCTTGCAGGAAATGTGTGTGACCCTGCCCAGAGACATGCGCGAATTCAGTTTGGTTAGCGGCGTAGGGGAAAGAAAACTGGAGAAATACGGGCCTGCATTTATTCGAGTAATCGGCGATCATCTCGCCGCCTGATCCGGTTTTTCACAATTCCCTGAGTGCCGCGACTTAAGCGCCAAAAAAGCTTGCCTTAAGCCGAATTCCTGCCCGCTGACAGCTCGGTAAATCGATCCTCACTTAATACCCAATAAGTGATTGCATTGGTCCAGCGGAGTTGGCACTCTTAGACCCATAGCAGAATAATAATCCGAAGATTCATCATGTCCAGGCGCCGCTTTTTTAGTCTGGCGCTGACGCTATTTTTCAACCTTTTCATGACTACTAATAAGAAACCAGACAACATCTTCCAAGCAGGAATGGCAGGAATTAACAATAGCAAGAATCAGTAACGCGAAATAATTAGACCTATTGAAGCTTACAGTAAAAGCCAAAGAGATTGCCCATGAGCGAACAAAAATTAGAAATAGCGGCCGGTAACGGCTTGATAAATCGCCGTCACTTACTCGGACTGGGCCTAACCGGCATGGCCACCGCTGTTGCCAATTCTGCACTGGCGGCCGATGCTGGCTTAACGCTGAAAATACCCGACTGGTCCAGACAACCCGGACCCGGTGCCAGCGGCTATGGCAGTCGTTCCAGTTTCAGCGAACATATACAACGCGCTTCCGGCGCTCCAAATCCCCTGTATCCCGGCGGTGGCGCTTCTCGTTCTCCTCTGCATCAATTGCAGGGCACAATAACCCCTAACAGCCTGCATTTTGAACGCCATCATTCTGGCATACCGAATATTGATCCCTCTCAGCATAAATTAGTGATCAACGGCCTGGTCAGACAACCTTTGCTTTTTAATTATGAAGACCTGCTGAAATACCCCATGGTTAGTAAAATCTATTTTCTGGAATGTTCGGGCAATAGCGGCTCCCTGCTTGCTGCCAATGCGGCTAATGGTAGCGCCCAGAGTCTGCACGGATTAGTTTCCTGCGCGGAGTGGACCGGTATCCCCCTGTCTACTCTATTGGATGAGGCGGGTGTAGAACCATCTGCACAATGGATTAATGCCGTGGGAGCAGATGCGGCCAGCATGGGAAGATCCATTCCCCTTAATCGTGCGATGGATGATGTGCTTTTAGCCTTGTACCAAAATGGCGAACCGGTTAGACCAGAGCAAGGTTATCCGATGCGTTTATTTGTCCCGGGCTGCGAAGGCAATATCAGCGTAAAATGGCTTACCCAGATCAAGTTGACTGAGGGCCCCAGCCAATTCCGCGATGAGACCAGCAAGTACACAGACACCCAGCTTGACCGTAGCAGTTTACAGTTCACTTATCCCATGGGAATCAAATCAGTAATCACCTCTCCCTCCGGGCAGATGGCATTGAATCGGCAGGGACTCTACCAGCTTACTGGCATCGCCTGGTCCGGCCGCGGCAGTATTCGTCGCGTCGAGGTCAGCGCCGATGGTGGCCGCAGTTGGGCCGACGCCATGATCGAATCCCACCAGAGTGAGAAGGCATTAGCCCGGTTTCGCATTCCCTGGCAGTGGTCCGGTGGCAATGCCATATTACAGAGCCGCGCCACCGACAACCTGGGTAATGTACAACCCACTCGCGCGAGTTTGCTGGCGGAACGCGGCAATATCAGTACCTATCATTTCCACGGCATACAAAGTTGGGCCGTCAACACCGCCGGAGAGGTGACTAATGTCTACGCCTAGAAGATTTTCCTGTCTAGTGTTAGCCCTGGGCGTCCTGCAACTGAGCTTCGCATCCCTTTCCCAGGCACAAACAGCCGGACTTGGCACGGCTATTAGTGAGAGCCAACTTCGAGAGTTCGATTTGGTTGCTGCGCCAGATGGCAGTGGATTTCCACAGGGAAGCGGTACCGCCCTACAGGGAAAATTAGTATTCGAAGCCCGATGTCAGGCCTGTCATGGGGCCAATGGTGAAGGTACCTCGGGCAATACCGTACTGGTCGGGGGTGATATGCATTCAGCAGAGCGACCGCTTCGCACGGTTGGTAGTTATTGGCCCTATGCCAGCACCTTATTCGACTATGTGCGCCGGGCTATGCCGGCCGATTCACCGAAGTCATTGAGCAACACCGAGGTGTATCAGGTGACAGCCTACGTGCTGTATCTGAATGGCATCATTAATCAATATGCGGTACTCAACAGCGAAACGCTGGTTAAGGTCAATATGCCCAACAAAGATGGCTTTATAGACCAGAGTCAGGTGCAATAAGGGTTCACCTGACCGAAGAAACTCAGTAAACTCCCCCCGCCCAAGAAAATCACTCCAGAGAGGATCCAATGAGAAAGTCGTGGCTGTCGTTTTGTGCCCTAGGCACAGTAGTAACTTTCCTGTTTTCAAATTCAGTTTTTGCCGCCGACGATGGCCTGATCATGCCTCTTATTGAGGGTGAGCCGTCTTTTGCCGACTTTGCCGGGATGCAGCCTTCTTCGGCACTGGCTAGATCCATGACCAAGGTGGAGAACTTCATTCAACGTAATCCTGATGACGGCGACCCAGCCTCTCAGCGTACCGAAGTCTATATAGGTTATGACCGGGAACAACTGCACGTTTTGTTTATGGCCTTCGATTCCGAGCCAGATCAAATACGCGCAAATCTCTCTTCCAGAGAGAATATAGGCGGCGATGATAATGTTGAAATCACCATCGATACCTTTAATGATCAACGCGCGGCTTTCTCATTCCGCGCCACGCCTCTGGGCATCCAGTGGGATGCTCGCTGGACCGAAGGTTCATCAAGGCGCGCCGGCTTCGATACCACTCTCGAAGCGGTGTGGGACAGCGAGGGTCAGCTGACCGATCGGGGCTATATGGTGAAGATGGCTATTCCGCTGCGCAGTCTGCGTTTTCCCGATACCAGTGATCAGCTTTGGCGGGTTCAGTTCGGACGCTATATCCCCCGACTCAGCGAAGAAACTTTTTGGCCTCCCTATTCTTTAGGCATCGAAGGCCGCCTCAATCAGACGGCGATGTTAACCGGTATCCGCGATGTCTCACCGGGCAATAATTCGCAGATCATCCCTTTTATCTTCGCCCGTGAACTGGATTCTCTGAATCCCGGCGCAACCGGTGGGCCAAGGTTCGATCGCAGCTCTGAACAGGACATCGGTGTCGATGCCAAATTTGTGTTCAATGATGCCATGGTGCTCGACCTCACCCTTAATCCTGATTTCAGTCAGGTCGAGTCCGATGAACCACAGGTCACGCTGAACGAGCGTTTTGAAGTTCAGTTCCCTGAGCGCCGCCCTTTCTTCGTCGAAAATGCCGACTTCTTTGCCACCGATTCGACGCTGGTTTTCACCCGTCGCATCGTCGACCCCGAGGGCGGCCTGCGCTTTACCGGCCGCCAGGGCAACTACGGTTTTGGCGCCATTTTAATCAATGACGAAGCGCCTGGATTAAACCGCGCGGCAACAGACCCGCTAAGTGGTGAAAAAGCCAATATCGGTATTATTCGCGGCTTCAGGGATATATCTGATCAATCGCGGATTGGTTTTCTATTCACCGATCGTGAGTTGGCAGACGGATTCAACCGGGTAGGCGCCATCGATGGCCGCATCAAACTTACCGACAACTGGGTGACTGAAGTGCAACTGGCAGGAACCGAGAGCGAACCGGCTACTGGCGGTGACTCGAAAACTGGTCGTCAGCGCAATATTCAAGTCAATCGCACCGGTCGCACCGTCAGTACCCACAGCCACTTCATTGAGACCACAGCAGACTTCCGTTCCGAACTAGGTTTTATGAACCGCTTTTTCAGACCCGATACTGACGGTATTCACAACCGTATGAATTTAACTTTTTATCCTGAAAATTCGAGTATCAATCGCTGGAATTCACAGATCTTTGATGTGTATTTAAAAGACAGCGATGGCACATTGATCTATCACCAGTTAGGGCCCACCTTTGGTCTCAATTTCGATACCAATTCCTTTGGCTATTCCTACACCGACTATGTTGAAGTGTTGCGCCCGCAGGATTTTTCCGGGATCGCCAGCAATCGGCGCTATGACTACTCTAACTGGCAGCTGAATTACCACAATAGTATGCTGAACAGCCTGGAGTTTGGCGCAAGCTATCATGCGGGAGAGACGCTTAATCTGGTACCGACAGCGGGTAATTTACCCGCCGTGGCGGACACCAACAGAATCGATCTCGATATACTGTGGCGGCCCATCGACCGACTTCGCGTTGCCAATACTTACCTGTATACCGAGCTTGAAACCCAACGCGGTGGCAACAAGGTATTTTCCAATGAAATTATTCGCAGCAATTGGAACTACCAATTCACCAAGGAATGGTCGCTGCGATTTATCGCACAGTATGACAAGACCGATGCGGGTCCGGCGTCTCGTTTGAAAGATGACGAAAATCTGAATTTTGATTTATTACTGCGTTATGTAATCAATCCCTGGTCAGCTTTTTATGTCGGTTACAACGCTAACCAAAGCAACTTCGATATCGTCGAAATGGAGGGCGAAAGAGAATTGGTCGTCGCTAACGACCTCAGAAAAGATGGCGACCAGATCTTTGTGAAATTTTCCTATTTATTCCAGCGATAAGCACTAACACTGCTCCCGGTTTCGGTGGGGGACTTAGCTCCCGCCGAAAACGCTTATCACAGCCAGAATTTCCGGCCCTGTCACAAAAAATTACAAACCTTCAATCGCGTACGAACTGCTGCCGTTTCCTACTTCTACCTGCCAAATATTGGTTAAGTGAGTCGAATACAGCGCGAAACCTGAGCTTTTCGACGCTGTATTATTGGCCACAGAGGCCGCTTTCTCTACCATCAGAATGAAACTCAGGTAAACTAGGCGCTTACGCTTTGAGAGCACAATGGCACTGGAATTGGGATGCGTTTATACTCTCGCCGAAATTATCCTGAATCCATAACCCGCCCAAACCAAAACCATTCGAGGAGTTGGAACATGACAACGAGTAAATACAGCTGCTTAGGTCCCGTTAGGCGCTACACAATCGCATTATCTCTGGGTGCCGCCGCAAGCCTGTTTTCGGCTGTCGTCGGCGCGCAATCAGGCGCCGATATTAGAGATCAATATCCACAGCTTGCGGATCTGTTTAACGCCTTCGATATCACTCAGGCCAAGGCCTTCGAAGAAGTGGCTAAAATCAATGATGATCCTGCCACCAAGGCGGCCCGCGACACATTGCAAATGCAACTCAAGATGATGGCTGGCAAGAGCATGAACGAAATGATGGCCAGCGGCATGGCACACGACGATGGTATGGGCATGGGAATGAGTGGCCCTTATCAGGAATTGGAGGTACAGACTCGCGTGGCATTATTGGAGCAAATGCGCGTACAGTATTCCAACGCAGACGCTGAAGCCGCTTACGCCGACAATGGGGCGGTAAACCGCCACGTTTCAGAAGTACTGAAGCGGGGCCGTAATTTTGAAAAAGGTCTGTTTAACATCTATATCGATGCTTCGATCAGCGACAAGCGCGCCGCCGTTGCAACCGCCGTTGCAGATTACCTCGGCGACGATCGGCATTCAGTTGCCACCGTGCCAAAAGAAAGCACCTACTTGATAGAACACGATCAGGCGAATGGTTTTAAAACCGCCTTCCCGCTGCTCAGTGGATTCCTCTGGACTCAGCAATGGTTGCAACTCGCCGCATTGGAAGCGGTTATCCTTGAGAGCCTGGATAGCCAATTTTCCAACGGTGTAGACGTGGCACTTGAGCGATTCTGGAACAAAGTTGGATCGGCTGGCGGCATGTCGATGTTTCCTGCTCCCAGCGAATTACCAATGGCGCCGGCAATTGCACCTGATCTGTACAGCCAATCAGAAGAAGCAGCGATGATTATTGATAATCTGAATATACTGGAGACAGTGATCACCGACATCCTGGCTTACCCCAACGTGGAAAACAGAGGCGAACTAATTGATGCCGCTGTCGCCAAGTTTACCAGCAAGGATACTGAAGACACCAAGCAAATGGATTATCTGCTGTTTGCCCTGCGTGGTGGCATCTATAATCAGGGTGGCCCTGCTGTCGGCGAGCTGATGCAATCTGAGCGCAATCGATCACGCTCAGCGATGAACATGCAACACTCGATGATTATGTCGACTCCACAATAGTACGCTTAGCCTCTTTAAAAGGGATTAGGTCGCGAGGCCTGATCCCTTTTTATTTGTGCCGTGATTAACCGCGCACTGAATCCTTGCTGGCTGTTCGGCATGCTGCGTAAAACGCGTTACTGTGCAGCATCGAGTCAATTAGCAGGAGAAGCACTTTCTTGACTTGAGTCAGCTCTGCCTTGGCCCCGCAGGCATACAATTCGACGGTCAAGCCTTGAAATCAGCTTACGCTGACAAATCACAACACACTGGAGGCCAGCCCATGATCCGCACAGTTAACCGTCGCAAGTTTCTCGAAACGATTGGTATTGGCTCTGCTGGATTGCTTTTGCCTGACTTTGCTTTTTCGCAAACATCGGCAAGCCGGGTTAATGAACTAAAAATTCCTGAACTATTAAATGGTTCCAGCAGAAATGGCCGGCTGCACTACACGCTCACTGCGCAAACGGGCGTTTCGAACTTCCTGCCCGGTCTCAGCACTCCCAGCATCGGCATTAATGGCCGCTTTCTCGGCCCTACCCTACGCTTTAAAAATGGTGACGATGTTGCCATGCACGTACAAAATTCTTTGGAAGAAGAAACCACCTTGCACTGGCATGGACTGCATGTGCCAGCCAAGGCAGACGGTGGACCAGCTCTGATTATTGCCAAGGGAGGCAGCTGGGATCCTGAATTCAAGATCATGCAACCGGCTGGCACGTTCTGGTATCACTCCCATCGACTGAACAATACAGGTCAGCAGGTCTATCGGGGTTTGGCGGGTCTGATTATCATCGACGATGATGAGAGCTCGCAGCTCGGGCTTCCTTCGGATTACGGTGTAGATGATATTCCACTCATAGTGCAGGATCGTCGTTTCAATACTGACGGATCGTTCCGCTACGTGGGCATGGGCATGGATACCATGACCGGCTTGTTTGGCGACACTATTTTGGTCAATGGCACACTATCGCCTGTGTTTGTCCCCACCACCTCAAAGGTGCGTTTCCGCCTGCTGAATGGCTCCAACGCACGAACCTATAACTTTGCCTTCGATGATGGTCGAAAATTTCAATTGATCGGCGCCGATGGAAGCCTGCTACAACAAGCCGCAGAGCTGCAAAGTCTGGAATTAGCGCCGGCCGAGCGCGCGGAGATTGTGGTAGATTTCAGCGATGGCAGTCCGGTCAATCTTGTTAGTCTGCCCATGGCAAGCAACTCAGAATTTGCCCCACAGGGCATGATGCGTAATATGCACCCCATGAATACCGAGGCGTTTCATATTCTCAGCCTGCAATCACAGTCGTATCTCAAGACATCGGAAGGCTTAGCACGCAACTTGGCCAGCATTCGACGTATGCAGGAAAGTGAAGCCAGCCGTAGTCGACAATTCACCCTCAGCATGCCAATGGGAATGGGGATGGGAGGTGGTGGCAGGGGCCGCGGCATGATGGGTGGCGAATTTCTTATCAACGGCAAAGCCATGGACATAAACATTGTTAATGAGAGAATTTCGATTGGCAGTACAGAGATTTGGGAAATCACCAATGACTCCATGATGATGCACCCTTTTCATATTCATCATGGCCAGTTTCAGATTCTGGATCGCGATGGAAAACCGCCAAAACCGCAGGAGATGGGATTCAAAGACACGGTAAAAGTTGGCCCCGGCCAGACTGTGCGCTTCATAATGAAGTTCGAAGATTTTTCAGATGCCGAGACAGCGTATATGTACCACTGTCATATATTGGAGCATGAAGACAATGGCATGATGGGACAATTTGTTGTGGTGTGAAGCACATAGTGGAGTGGGGAGGCTAATGTAAAACCAGCGGCTTTACTCTACAACTTTACTCTACAACCTTACTCTACAACCTTACTCTACAACCTTACTCTACAACCTTACTCTACAACTACACGATGCAAGAGCATGCCGACAATCATTGCCGCTACGAATATGACTACTGAACTATTCAGTGTGGTAATTGCGGTTAAAGCCGGCCCCGGACAGAAGCCTGCCATGCCCCAACCTATTCCGAACAAGGCCGCGCCTCCTACTAACTTACCATCGATATCAGTGCGGCTCGGCAGGTAAAATTTTGACTCAAATAATGGCTGCTCTCTTTTGAGTATGAATCGAAATGCCGGGGTGGTTACCGCCAGAGCACCCAGCATAACCAACAGCAGGCTGGGATCCCAATTATCCGTGACATCCAGAAAACCAATTACCTTGGCCGGATTAATCATACCGGAAACAATCAGACCCAAGCCAAACAGCAGGCCAGACAAGAAAACCGTGCACTTCGCCAACGTCGATCTGAGAATACTCATAGCCCCAAACCTAAAATATGCCGAAGTAGAAAAACACTAACAACGCCTGCGCCTATAAAAACCACGGTGGCTAAAAATGAGCGCTTGGAAATCCTCGCAATTCCACAGATTCCATGACCGCTGGTGCAGCCACTGCCCATGCGAGTCCCGAATCCAACCAGCAATCCCGCCACCGCCGTGAGCAGCGGTGTCGTCTGCACAGAAATATCGAGGCTAGCGCCGGAAAAAAACATATAAGCGAGAGAAGCCGACAACAAGCCAGCAATAAACAAGATACGCCAGACAATCTCCGATTTCACCGGAAACAAGATGCCGCCCAGAATACCGCTAATACCGGCGATTCTGCCATTCGCCCAAAGCATGAAGGTCGCGGCCGCACCAATTAATACACCGCCAATCAAGGCGCTAACAGGAGTAAAATTTTCCACTTTATATCCCTTTGCTTAGCAGGTTGTTGAAAGCTCTCAGGCGAGTGCAAGAGAAGGCAAGATTTGGCGAAAAAGCGAAATTTACATGGTGTAAACGAGCATTTTGAGCCACGCAATAACGCCGTATTGTGCCGGCTGCGAGTTTTTCAACAGCCGGTTAGGACAACTCGCTGCGGAGTTCTCTGTTAGTTACGGTGAGCCTCGCCCAGCGCGCAATTCATGTCTGGTACAGCCTGGTTTTTACCCCGCTGCCTCACTCGCCCTTTGTCCCGCATTATAAGTGACATAAACATAAACAGGAATATCGAGGTCACCTAATTGGGACTGGATCAGAGGCTTTACTTGCTCCCAGTCCAGACCTCCAACTCCGGTTGCCAGTCGCGGCAAAGCTACGGAGGTGAATTTTTCTTCATTGATAATTTTCTTCAAGGCACGCAGGGCATGATTGACATCGGCTTCAGTAGCCTTACCAGGATGGTTTCCGGTACCGTAACCCCCTTCCTGGGTGATCAAATTGACAATTCGATGCCCTTCAGCCACGTCCCATACCCAGGCTTCTCCGGTCTTCGGATGATTCTGATGGCACCAACTATGGAAGTCTCTATGCATAGTCGGATACTGCTCATGCAGAGAAAGCGCCAATCCCTGCTTCATCGGATCATTTGCAGCCACCCCATGGGCTATCACCTGCGCCTTGCTTAATAGAATATCTCCCTCAACTTCATAAATCATGCTTACTCTCCAGTGACATCAAACAAATAGCTATTCCCAAACCTTCTGGAATTATTATACCCGTATCTTCTAAAGAGTAATTGATCAGGCACAAAAAGACTTCAGATTGAGCATAATCGATCGACTTTCGCGCCTGAGACTACATACTCAAGCCTGTGGAAATGAACTCATAGCTATGCATACAATCTCATAGCAATAAACCTGCAGTAATTCGATCAAGACGAGGATTGACGCTTGCCAGCACTGAATTTATTTTTCGGCCTAGGTATTTTTCTGTTCGGCATGTCTCAGCTGGAAAAAGGCATCCGCCGATTGAGTGACGCCCGGCTGAAAGGCTTGTTGCGATCCAGTTCCAATACCTCCTTTAGCAGCATTCTCTTGGGAGCAATTAGCACCGCGGTGCTGCAATCCAGCTCTATGGTGAGCCTTTTAGTAATGGCCTTTGCCAGTGCCGGGCTACTCCCCCTGGTGAATGCCATCGGCATTATTCTCGGCGCTAATCTAGGGACCACCATGACCGGTTGGCTGGTGGCGACCATAGGCTTTAAGTTAGATCTGCAGGCTATGGCCTTACCGGTTATGGGGATTTCATCTTTGCTGCTGGTGCTGATGAAGAACAGATCGAAGCTAAATTCGACGGCTCTGGTTTTTCTAGGCATTGGCCTGTTGTTATTCGGCTTGGGGATAATGAAAGCCAGCACCGAAACAATACCACAGCAGTGGGATGTTGCTTTGCTGCGCGGTCATCACCCGGCAATCTATTTGCTGCTCGGCATATTCGTTGCTCTGCTTATCCAGTCAAGCTCGGCAGTAATGATGATGGCATTGACCGCACTCAACGCAGACTTCATTACCCTGCAAGATGCCGCCGCATTAGTGATCGGCGCCGATCTGGGCACTACCAGCACCACCATTTTAGCCAGTATTTACGGTAGCGTGATAAAACGAAAATTGGCCTTTGCTCATTGCACATTCAATCTGATTGTAAACCTTAGTGCGTTTGTTGTGCTGTTACCGCTACTTCCTCAATTACTCTCTCTCTTAAGGATAAGCGACCCACTCTACGGCCTGGTTGCATTTCACAGCGTGATGAATTTACTCGGGCTAATTGCCTTTGTGCCTTTTTTGACTGTATTTGCTAACTGGATCGAGAAGCTGTTCTCGAAGGCAAAAAACCAATCGCAAAATTTATTAGAGCGAGTTCCGCCGGCTATTACCGATGCTGCATTAGTTGCAGTTCAAGATACGACCCTTGCCATTACTGTCCAGGCTGTATGCAACGCCATGAGAGTTTTTGCATTGCAACCCGAAAAGTTGAAGATTATTATTGACGCGCAAGACAGGCTTGAAGTTGCGGTTGCACATGAACAATTTGACAAAGCTTATGAAGAGCTTAAACAGAAGGAAGGTGCTCTACTACAGTATTTATTGAAAATTCAAGCGCAACCACTGAATGAAAACCAGGCTCAATCTTTAGAAAAGTACCGCCGCATCACTCGCTCTGTCGTTTATAGCAATAAGACGCTAAAGGATATAAGCAAAGACCTCGAAGAATTAAAACATAGCACAATCACAACCGCCAACGCGCTGTATGAGCAGCAGAAATTATTTCATAGAGAGACGTATCAAAGGCTCGCAGAGCTTATACTGGGCGATCATACCCACGCCTATGTTATTGAAGAATTAGAGGGCTTGCAGATATTGAATGACAAACATTTTGAGGAAATGAATAATCTTGTGTACGCGAATATTTCCGCTGGCGAAGAAATCGCCAGCGAACAAAGCAGCGGCATTTCGACGCAGCTAAATGTTAATCACGAAGTTCATCACGCAAGCAAGAATATGTTTGCCTCTATTCACGGCCTCATGCTGACTGAAAATAACCCGCTCGGCGAATAAACAGCATCGCCAGATGCATGCTTCATTTACACAAAATTCTCGCTTGTAATGGGATTGCCGAAACGACACACTAGCCCTGTTCGCTTAAGGATGGTTTTCGGATATGGGTCGATTCAAACTCGCTATAGTGGCGCTGCTATTATTAGTAGGTGGTCTATTTGTCGGAATCTTACTGCTTGCCCCCGCACTAATCCTGTTACCCATCGCGAATTCGATGCTGGACGATTTTGGCTACGAGCTCGACGAACTGGTAGATTTTCGGCTCGGTTCAGCGTCATCTCTAATTGGCAATGCGACACTTGTTGGGGAAAACCTGCAGCTCTCGGCCCATGAGATAGGTCTGGCTTATAGCCTGACGGGTTTATTGCAAGGCCAGTTACAAACTTTGCATATAGACCAAATAACCGTAACGCTAATCCCTGCCCCATCCGGCACAGCCGCCAGTAATAGCACTCCCTCGGTTACTGAGATGCTGCAGGTGCTGGATCTAATTCCAATAGATGCTCTGAGCATCGACAGCATTCTACTGAAAACCGACGATGAGACGGTGAATCTGGATCTGGCGATAAAAACCAATCCACTCATTCTAGAGGGCGATGTCGTTCTCAACGGCGCTCAGAAATTGAAAATAGGGTTCCGTGCGCAACGCTCAGGCAGTAACAGCTTTGAGGCCTCCAGTAGTCTTTATGTAGACGATAGGCAAGCTATTGACTCAACGTTCACACTCAGCGCCCTGCAACAACATATCGACGTCGATGCACGCAACCGCATTGAACTTGCCGGGATCATGCGCCTTGCGGCGCTAAGTGAACTACCGGCAAATACTGTTATTCTCACAGACACATTGCTGTTGGAAACCCGCTTTACCCTCGCCGACCCGTTTGATACCCCTTCGATTCAGGCGCTGAGCCTTAGCCTGGACAGCCCCTCATCGACTCTTCACTTCAAGCAACAATCAGACCTGGGTGAGAATGAATTTCAGATTCAATTGCCGCTCTCCCTGACGGCCGATTCGGCCTCGCTCGAATCCGGGATCAAATTGTCAGCCAGCGATATCTCGGCAAGCGGATCATGGCTTAATGAGTCGGCCGAATTCTCTGCCGAATCGACCCTCAGCAACACACAACTGTCCTGTTCAACAATGAGCAACTGTGAGTTCACGAGTCACTGGGACTATGACTTAACAAACTGGAAGTTTGCTGGCGTCTCTGGTGAAAATTTAACCGTGACCGGCGCGGTGAATATTACCCTTGCCAAGGATGAGCTACACCTTGCCAGCCCGTCTCTGGCGGTGGCTATTCCTGCAATAAAAACCGCCAGCCGCAATAGCGCAATACGGCTATTGCTTGAAGATCTGGATTTCAAAATCGGCGACAGCCTGCTGGGTGGCTTTTCCTTTACCAGCACAGAACTGACGCCGGATATTCCATTTATAAATTTTACACAATCGCTTATCTCCGGCAGGCTTAACATCGAAGATGATGTGTTGATCGGAATCGTCGAGATCGATTTAAACCAGCAACTTAAAATGGGCATTGCCCTGCAGCATTTTTTCTTACGCGATTATGGCGACGCGGAGATTCAGCTGGCGCCCCTTGAGTTTAGCCCCGCCACGCCACTTTCCTCCTTGCTCGATCTGCCGACACTGAACGGCGATATTGTGGCCGGACAAATCGCAGGCCACTCCAATGTGTCCTGGAGCAGACAGCCCGATCGCCGCTGGGAATTTGGTGGACCGGTAATTGTCAACCTGCAAAACCTTGGCGGTGTGTTTAATGAGATCTTAGTCCAGGATCTAAGTACAGCAATTTTTGCCGAGGCGACGACGCCCTGGGGAATACGCACCAATACACCGCAGTCCGCTACTATTGCCCGCATCGACATCGGCTTACCGGTGCAGAATATCAGCTGGCAATACAGTCTCGACAGTCAGAAAAAGCAATTTCAGATTGACCAGTTCAACTCCGAGCTACTGGGTGGCAATGTCGCGGTTGCGCATATGGACTTCCAGGCTGATCGCGAACAAAATGCATTACCTGTGGTTATCAGCAACCTGGACCTGAATTCAATAGTGAGCCTGGCGGATTATCCTGAGTTGGTCGTCGACGGCCTGATTAGTGGCTATCTACCCCTGCTGCTTAGGGGCGATAAAATTACCGTCGAGGAGGGACTGGTGGGCGCCTTGAAGCCAGGAGGCCGCATACGCTACACGCCAGGCAACACTCTAGGGAGTAGCAATTCCAGTGTGCAACTGGTTAACGATGCGCTGGCCAATTATCACTTCGAAACCATGAATACCGAAGTTTTCTACGACGAATCAGGTGACCTGCGCATGGAAGTTCAGTTGCAGGGAAGTAACCCTGATATGAATGAGGGCCAAGCCATTAACTTAAATGTTAATATTACCGATAATATTCCGGCACTATTGAGAAGCCTGCAAGCCAGTCGGGTAATCACTGACGAATTGGAGCTGATACTGCAGAAACAATAGCTAACCAGAGTAAAATTTTCTCCTTCGGCGGTCTACTTGAATGATAGCAATTAAGCCTGGGTTCATTTTGACCCGATATGCTGTAACAAAGATTAGTGAATACATGAAATGAACAAATCGATGCGATTAACCGTAACCAGGATAGCGAATGCTATGAAGAAAACAGCTTTATGCAGCACTCTGGCGATGATGACCTTGTTCATTGCGGGGTGCACACCCACCATCCAGATAGCGGTTCCCAATGAACCGATTACCATCAATCTCAACGTGCGTATCGAGCATGAAATTCGTGTGAAAGTTGAAAAAGAACTGGATGATATCTTTAGCGAAGACAGTGCTTTGTTCTAACAGGATCTGAATATGAAAACTTTAGTAAGTAAGACCGCCGCCCTATTATTCTGCTTAATGCTGTTGCCAGCAGCCTATGCGGCAACCCTGCAAGAAGCCAAGGCTCAGGGTCTGGTGGGAGAACAGCGCGATGGTTATGTCGGACTGGTTGTTGCTAACGCACCTGCAGATATTGTTGCCCTGGTACGCGATGTAAATAATCAACGCCGTCAACTCTATCAGCAAATCGCACAGCAGAATGGCATTCCGGTGGAACAAGTCGCGGCTCTGGCCTATGAAAAAGCGGTTACGGCCACGCAATCGGGTCACTTT
This sequence comes from Pseudohongiella sp., assembly GCA_013204155.1. Lineage (GTDB taxonomy): Bacteria > Pseudomonadota > Gammaproteobacteria > Pseudomonadales > Pseudohongiellaceae > UBA9145. The sequence goes on from JABMOK010000142.1 coordinate 30,528, forward strand.
ATTCAGCATGCCAGTGGCGCCTGGGTACGCAAATAATTCAGCCCGAGAATCGAAGATTCTGCCTAATTATTCGCGCTATCCAGACGGCAATGCAATGAAGAAAATTACTGCCGTGGCGCAGTTATAAGCCGGAAGATCTTCTCTTGCCTGCAATCTTTTATCGCATCTGTGCTCGGCATTATTTCAAGGGCTGCATCAGCAGGCTGAGAAACCCCGCCGACTCGCGATCTTGAAAACCCCTGATACCGATTTCCATTTGTTCCTGACCCAACCTCGGCTGTTGCAGATAAGTACCAAACAGGCGATCCCACCAGGGGAAATTAAAACCGAAATTTTTATTATGTTCAAACTCATCCACCGAATGATGAATTCGATGCATGTCGGGTGTAACGATGACCTTTCTAAGCACCCTGTCGGCCGCAACAGGAAGAGAGATATTGCTATGATTGAACATGGAGGTGGCATTTAATAATATTTCAGCCAGCACAATTGCGACTGATAGCGGCCCCATGACTAATACCAGACCCAATTTGATCAGACTGGATAACAAGATCGACGCCGGATGAAATCTGTTTCCGGTAGTGACATCGTAGTCCATATCGGTGTGATGCATACGATGTAAACGCCAGAACAGAGGCACCAGATGAAACAGTCGATGCTGAAAATAAATGGCTAAATCGAATAGCAAAAGGAAGATCAAAATACTGAGCAAGGGTGGCAGGTCAAGCAAATTGAATATGCCCCAGTTTCGCTGTTGCGCAAATTCAGCCGCCGCAACTCCTGCCAGAGGAACCACCAACCTTATCAAGGCAGTATTGAAAAAGCTGATACCTATATTGACAGTCCAGCGTCGAGCCTTGGGCATAGTTAGTTGACGGCGCGGGATTATCAATTCCAGCAGCGCCAACAACAGGAACACAGAAAAAAACACCACCAGTCGAAGCGTTGACTCGGAATCTGTAATAAAACTATTCATAGAACTGTCGCTGGCATCGAATTTTTCTCATCGCGTTTGTCTGTCATTCCCCGGCATCCAACATTAGCTTCACTGTTACCGCGTTGCGGGGGAACTACCTCCAGCCCAGCCCAGTCCTGAACTGCAAGCGCCACCCTCTACAATTTAGCGATTTATGTTCATCCAGTCCACGCTGAAATCGATAAGCGGTCGTTGCTGAATGTAGATAGATTGAGCCTGTGCAATCTTCCCCTCAGAAAAAAATTTTTTGTTTTCCGTTCGCCTGGAAAAATCTGCCGCAATTAATTTGAAGTCATCGGGATCAAGATCCAGCATTTCATATTCCACCCACTGGCGCTCCCCATCGACTAATATGGCCGTGCCTTCCTTGATAGTTTTCTTATTGGCATAGTTCGCTCGGTACTCTGCCAGATGCAATGAGCTATTGGAATCATGAGAAACGCCTAACAACAAGATATAGCCATCCAATTCATACAGCTTCCCAACCGGTGAATCCTCGCCAAGCTCCTCTTCAAGCGAAGTGTGATCTCCCAGCAAATAGCCGGCATTGGGGCCTATCGCAGCAAATGAGACCGTCGGGTGTGCACTGCGCATTACGCCCGGCAGGGTTCGAAATAACTCGGATATTGCTCCCATCCCGCGCGTAGGTGTTATGTCTGGCTGGTAAGGGGGCCGGGTATTCCTGATTATAGACCACCACGCTTCTGGAACCGGCGGCGCCTGCCAATTGGAAGGTTCTGTATTCTGCGTAGTGTGCGTTGGCAGCATTAAGGTGCCCGACTCACCCAACACTTCGAGCAAGGCACTAATGACGCTTTGCGCCCCGCCAGACACGAAGCCCAGACTGCTCAGGCTGCTGTGCACTAAAACCGTTTGCCCCACACGCAGCCCCAGGGCCTGTAAATCCTGACTCAGGGATTCAATCGTCGCCGGACTGGATGTGTGCTTTATAATATTTTCTTCAGACAAGACTGCCCCCGCACAGTAAAACTCTTATTAATGGGACTCACTGCCCAGTGTAGTATGGCTTTATCTTCTTACTCAAGCCGCAACTTGCACTTGCCCATATCTCGTTAGTAATGCAAGACAGAAATAGAACGGGGTAAGAGTAAAATTACAATATTTTTGAAGAAGATAAGAAATGGGATCAGAGTTTACTAAAAAAGGGGGCGCAGGGATTAAAACTAATCCCTGCGCCCCCTTTTTTCGAGTTTTTAAACTGCCTGAGTTCAGCTCAGTCAATCGGCTCCAGCCGCACGATTTCCGTCGTCGCGAAATTGCCCGCTCCGGCGCCATTACCATCTGAAATGGCCAGATAAATATAACCATCTGGACCCTGACGCACGTCGCGAATCCGACCCATACCATAGGCCAGAGTTTCTTCCCTTATCACTCGACGGTAATCATCCTCCATATGCAGCAGTGCAAGTTGTTCCCCGGCCAAGGCGCCGGAAATAATGCTGCCATACCACATAGGGAACTTGTCGCCGGTGTAGACCATGAGGCCCGAAGTGGCAATTGACGGTACCCAAAAATGGATCGGTTGCTCCATGCCTTCCTGACCGATGGCGCCATGGATTGGGCTGCCGATCGAACCATAGTTAGTGCCGCGGCCAATAACAGGCCAGCCATAGTTGGACCCTGGTTTGATCAGGTTGAGCTCGTCTCCACCCTGGGGGCCGTGCTCGGATTCCCAGAGATCACCGGTTTCCGGATGTATCGCCAGCCCTTGGGGGCTACGATGCCCATAACTCCAGATTTCTGGAAGCGCGTCGCTACGGCCCACAAACGGATTGTCGCTGGGCACGCTGCCATCATCATTCAGCCGCACAATGACCCCCTGGTGATTGCTCAGATCCTGTGCCGGATGAGCGGTCAGATCCCCTCTGGCAGGCGCCTGGCGCTCGCCGAGAGTCAGGAACAGGTAGCCGTCGTTATCAAACACCATCTTGCCACCGTAGTGTCCGAATCCGGCCGCTTTAGGAGAGAAGATTTCCACCACATTGGTAAGGCGGTCATTTTCCAAACGTCCCCGGGCTACCGCAGTGACTGAGGTTTCCCCTTCTTGCTTAGCATAGCTCAGGTAGACCCAGTGGTTATCGCTGAAATTCGGATGCGGCAGGACTTCGAACAGTCCGCCCTGGCCGCTGTAAAATACTTCAGGCACACCCGGTACGGCTTCCGGCAACAGTCGCCCGTCTCGAAAGATTCTCAAGCGACCGGGTTTTTCCGTAATCAGCATGTCACCGCCCGGCAGCCAGGCCATGGACCAGGGTTGTAACAGGCCCTCCGTAACCGTCACGACCCGATAATCGTGATGAGCAGCGTAGTAGATTTCGGATTGCGCGCTGGCCGCAGCCGCCGCAGTCACCAGCAAGCCGGTAGCAGCAAGCTTTAATAGATAACGAAGCATATTTCTTCCCTCTTTAATCCCAAAGCAGGTTCGCCGTTTAAGGCGAATAGTGAACAAGGAGAATAAAAGCTATCTCCAATTAAGTCCATGGATTCTTTGCTGAGCAAGAAATGGGGTCAGAGTAAAAATACAGTAATTTTAGATGTTCGCTCCTGACCAAATGCAAATCTAGCCAGCAACTGGCCCGAAGTTTCACTACAAATAGTTAAATTTTTATTAATCAATAACTTGCTGTCTAGGTCGGGATAACAGACACCAAACTGATTAATATTACTTGTGGCGAGCCGTTGATCAAGATGGGATTGCGATGCCTGGATTGAGCTCCTGATGTGTACCCTAGGTAATTGGGCTCTCTGTGCCCGGGGACGATATCGGTGCGGGCGCATGCTCTTCGGTAAATTCATCAACTTTATCGATCACATCCTGCACGTGTTCGAAACGGGCGATATGAAACAGCGCATCACCTTCATTCACCAGTGGCAGATTGGTGCGGCCGATGACGATACCACTGTATGAAGAAGTCACCTGAACTTCTGCTTCACCGAACGGATCTGCCACCATACCCAGCAAAGTGTCTTTTTTTACTCGGCTACCGAGCGACACCATGGCACGAAGAATACCGCTTTCCGGTGCACGAACCCAGAAACTGGAACGCGCCATCACCGGCTCGCTCCGTCTTTTCGATGGACTGCGAAATGGCAGCATCTCCAGAGCACGCATCACGTTGATGATGCCTTTGACACCCGCACGGATTGAAACCTCATCAAAGCGCAATGCTTCACCGGCTTCATACAGCAACATCGGAATGCCATATTCTGCGGCAGACTCGCGTAATGAGCCATCGCGCAGATTGGAGGATATAATGACGGGTACATCAAACGCTCTGGCTAATCTATCGGTTTCGGCATCGTCCATGTTGGCGCGGATCTGCGGCAGATTATCGCGGTGAAGCGCTCCGGTGTGAATGTCGATGCCATGGGTGCTCTGACAGACAATTTCCTGCATAAACAGGTTGGCAACGCGTGCAGCTAATGAGCCTGTTTCCGTACCTGGAAATGATCGGTTGAGGTCGCGCCTGTCGGGCAGATAACGTGAGTGATTGATCACGCCATGAATGTTGACGATGGGCACGGCGATGATGGTTCCCCGCATTCGTTTCAAAGCCGGAAGCTTCAACAGGCGGCGAATGATCTCAATGCCGTTGATTTCATCACCATGAATCGCAGCGCTGATAAACAGCCGTGGGCCGGATTTCTTCCCTCTGACAACGTGCACCGGCATGGTCATCGGCGCATGGGTATATAAACGACCTGCAGGCAACTCGACCGTGGTGCGGGTGCCTGGCGCGAAGGTGATACCATTAATCGTCAAGGGTGTATCAGGCATGCGGTTTAACCCTTGCCTCGGGTTTTTGTATGATACGGCTTGGCATTTTTTTCGATGAAATCGACGATCATACCGGCGATGTCTTTGCCGGTAGCGTTTTCTATGCCTTCGAGTCCGGGCGAGGAATTTACCTCCATCACTAAAGGACCCCGTTCCGCGCGCAGAAGATCCACACCCGCGACATTAAGCCCCATAATCTTCGCCGCGTTAACCGCAGTAGCTCTTTCGACTGGAGTAATCTTGATCAGCGAAGCACTACCACCACGGTGAAGATTCGAACGAAACTCACCGGGCAATGCCTGGCGTTTCATCGCCGCAACCACTTTGTTTCCTACAACCAGACAGCGTATGTCTGCGCCACCGGCTTCTTTGATATATTCCTGTACCATGATGTTTGCTTTCAATCCCATGAATGCCTCGATCACGCTTTCGGCCGCTTTTTTGGTTTCCGCCAACACCACACCGATGCCCTGTGTGCCTTCGAGTAATTTGATGACCAGTGGTGCACCGCCGACCATCTTGATCAGGTCCGGGATATCATCAGGGTGATGTGCGAAACCAGTACTGGGCAAACCAACACCCTTGCGCGAAAGCAATTGTAAAGAACGCAATTTGTCACGTGAGCGTGAGATCGCAACCGATTCGTTGAGCGGGAACGCACCCATCATCTCAAACTGCCGCAACACGGCGGTGCCATAAAAAGTCACGGATGCGCCAATGCGAGGAATCACCGCATCAAACGCAGACAAGATGGTGCCTTTGATATGCACCTCGGGTTTGCTCGGCACTACCTCCATATAAGAACGCAATACATCGAGCACTATCGGTTCATGGCCTCTCTGTTCGCAGGCCTCTAACAGCCGGCGGGTCGAATAAAGTTTTTTGTTACGGGATAAGATGGCGATTTTCATTATTTTGAGCCTCAGGCAATGGGTTTTATTCCGAACCCCCGCGCTCGTGATTGCTGCATGCTTTCGGTGTGGCTATCACATCCGTTCGGCTGCTATGAGGATAGTCCAGACATGGAACTATTGGTTTGGGCAGTATAACAATACTTATTCTCTTATTCTCTTATTCTCTTATTCTCTTATTCTCTTATTCTCTTATTCTCTTATTCTCTTATAATCGAATAAAAATATAAGTAGTAATAGCGAAAATACCAGAAC
>JABMOK010000143.1 GCA_013204155.1 Pseudohongiella sp.
GCCTCGGTCGTCCCAAGCGGCTCAACGCCACCCGCCGCGCCTTGGTGTGGTGGTTCGGTCCGCCCCAGGGCGCCCATCAGAATGTGACATGTTCGCTGGATGCAGGTGAAGCGCTGGCCTACCTCGAGGGGTTGAATCAGGGGGAGGGGGTACGCGGTCAGAAAACCCTGAACCAGAGCCGGCTGACGTAAGGCTGACCGGTCCTGGATCAACAGAGAAGGGCGCACGCCGGGTAGCTTGGCACAAACTCTCTCGGCGCAGCCACCGAGTAATGCTGGGCCAGCAACATGGATTGTTGCAGATCGGGGCGCGCGAGGTGATGGTTAGCCTGCCGCGTATCAGTTACTACAGCGAGTTTCTCATTGTGCTGAGCTTTGACCCCTACCTGGCACCCGTGGCGCCTTTGCCGAGCTGGCAACGGCTGACAGGGTCGATGAAGTTGGTGTTCTGGCCGGATTCATTGAGCCGGGCAGACGACCGTCGCCTGCGTCGATATCTGCGATTCGATTGCCCGCAACTCGCTGGTGTAGTGCCCTGAATAGGTAGTGCCCTGAATAGGAGTGCCCTGAATAGGAGTGTGCTGAATAGATAGTTTTTATTTGGGTTCGAGTATCGTGTCCTGTGCTTCATCATCAAGCTGTGGATAATCAAGCGTAAAATGTAAACCGCGGCTTTCCTTGCGCTGTAGTGCACAGGAAATAATTAATCCCGATACCAGTACCAGATTGCGCAGTTCCAGCATGTCATTGGTAACCCGGTGTTTGATGTAATAATCCTGAACTTCCTGTTGCAGCAGTTCTATCCGCTTTTCGGCCCGACGCAGGCGTTCATTGTTTCTCACAATACCAACAAAATCCCACATGCAGCGCCGCAATTCGTCCCAGTTATGAGAGACCAGCACTTCATCTTCCGAATCTGTCACGCGGCTCTCATCCCAGGGTTCGATGTGAGAACTTTGCGCGGTGCGGCCGATCTTGCTCTGAATATCCTCGGCGGCCGCAAAGGCAAGCACAAAACACTCCAGTAGCGAATTGCTGGCCATGCGATTGGCGCCATGCAAGCCGGTGAAACTGGTCTCTCCAATGGCGTACAAGTTAGCGATATCAGTTTCACTACGCTGATTCACCATGATTCCTCCGCAGGTATAGTGAGCGGCCGGTACCACGGGAATTCGCTGGGTGGTGATGTCGATGCCAAATTCAAGACAACGGGAGTGGATGGTCGGAAAATGCTTACGCACAAACTCAGCGGGTTTATGGCTTATATTCAGGTAGATACAGTCACAGCCCAGACGCTTCATTTCGTGATCGATCGCGCGCGCTACAATATCTCTCGGGGCCAACTCCTCCCGGCTATCAAAGTTTTGCATAAATCGACTACCGTCGGGCAATTCCAGCCTGGCACCTTCTCCTCTTAAGGCTTCACTGATGAGAAAGGACTTCGCATGGGGGTGAAACAGACAAGTAGGGTGGAATTGGTTGAACTCCATATTAGCCACCCGGCAGCCGGCACGCCATGCCATGGCTATCCCGTCTCCACTGGCGCCGTCGGGGTTTGTGGTGTACAGATAAGCTTTGCTGGCGCCGCCGGTAGCGAGTGCGACAAACTTGCTTTTAATCAGCTGAACGGCGCCGGTCTGCTGATTGAGCACATAAGCACCCACGCATACGGGCGCTGGGGCCCCTTGTTGCGCCTGTGTCACTAAATCTACAGCAGTACACCCCTCGATAAGGTCGATGCCTGGGTGCGCCTGTGCGCGCGCTTGAAGGGTTTCGAATACAGCCTTTCCTGTGGCATCGCTGGCATGGATGATCCGTCGGTGACTATGGCCACCTTCCTGAGTTAAATGCAGAGAACTTAAATCCCTGAATACTGGGTCGGCATTCGCTGTTACGGGCGCGTCGCTGCTCGCCGATTTTTTGGTAAAGGGGACGCCCTGATCTACCAGCCAGCTTACTGCTTTTGCACTATTCTCGACGATGTATTCCACCATATCGGCATGACAGAGACCCACGCCGGTCGAAAGCGTGTCTTCGATATGGGAATTGATGCTATCTGCCTCGTCAAGCACCGCCGCTATACCACCCTGGGCATAAAATGTGGCACCCTGATTAAGATCGCCCTTGCTGAGGACGGCCACACGGGCAAAGTCGGCCGTGCGCAAAGCCAGAGTAAGGCCCGCGGCGCCGCTGCCTATAATAAGGATGTCATATTCGAATTTAGGCGCTGTTGTAGAGGGAGCTGTTGTAGAGCTTGTCATAGATTGTTCTTCGCAGACTGTGTTTCGCACAAATAAAAGCGTTAATTAATTGTTTTAATAGGCTTTATTTTCTTGATCTGGGTTGGGAAGGGTTACGAATTGTGAGCAAGCCTACCACTGTGGATGCTAAATTAGGAATCCGGAAACAGAATTCCGGGCCAGAGTTCGATGTGGTTTGGTCAAGGCTCACTACTCGATAAAATAGAAACAGTCATAATTTAATAGAATCTGAGAACTTTTGCACCCGATTGCTGTCTATCACACAGGATAGATGCATTTGTTCCCGGCGGTGTAGTAATAAAGCCCCAGCATTAATGGAGTTGGAACAGATGTCAGAGGATACTGATCAGCAACTGGTTGACAGGGTGTTGAGCGGCAATAAAAACGCATTTAACCTTTTGGTTCTGCGTTACCAACACCGGGTATCCGCGTTGATTGGAAGATTTGTGCATGACCAGCATGAAGTCGAGGATGTTTGTCAGGAGGCATTCATCAAGGCTTACAGGGCATTACCCCTGTTTCGCGGTGACAGCGCTTTTTACACCTGGTTGTACCGAATTGCAGTCAATACGGCGAAGAATTATCTGGTTTCGAGAAGTCGCCGACCACCGGCCAATGATGTCGATGTCGATGAGGCAGAGATCAGTGAATTCGGCGCGGGGCTTCGGGAAATTGAAAACCCCGAGAGCAAGCTGGCAACCGATAAGCTAAAGCAAGCGATTGACGAGGCGATAGAAGATTTACCCGAGGATTTACGCACAGCATTTACCTTGCGGGAATTTTCCGGCTTGAGTTACGAAGACATTACAGAAGTTATGGATTGTCCGGTAGGCACAGTGCGATCACGGATTTTTCGGGCCAGAGAGGCGATCGACAAAAAAATTCGGGGATTGCTCTAGTAATTTGTTCAGACAGGTTTTAAATGCACACACAGCCGTGCAGAAATTGCCGGCTATCGCAGATGAATAACAGTAATAACAGAGGTGCTCAATGAGTCAGATCGATAAAGAGTCTTTATCTGCATTATTAGACAATGAGGCAGATGACCTGGAATTACGTCGGTTACTGAAAGCCTGCGAGCAAGACTCGGAGTTGTTAGATATCTGGGAGCGTTACTCTCTGGTGCAATCAATATTGCACCAACCGGCGGTTCCAGTGCGCCCTGCATTAAGTCAAAGAATTGCCGCACAAATTGAAACTGAAGCGATTCCAAGCCATGAAACTCCAGCAGTTGATAATGCTGACTGGCGCCATGGCATGAGCAAAGTCGCAATCGCCGCGTCGGTGGCTGTGGTGTTTATGTTTGCAGTGCAAAGCAATTTAAATTCCAAATCTGAATCTGTGTTGGCCCCCGCACTCGCCCAAACTGCTCAGCAGATCGACGCTCTGCAATCGTTGGAACAACAATTGGAACAACAAGCAGAGAGCCAAACCCCTGACTTGTTAGCGGGAAATACCAGCGTCGAGGTGGATCCGGTCGCGCGGCAGAGACTACGAGAATATATCGAGAGCATGACTTTCGATGAGGAAGCGCCAGTTCCCATTGAGCACATTCAAGATTCACCGCTGTATCGTCTAGTGCACGACTTGCAAGCCAAGCCCTAGCAGCGCCTGCTAGGTAGAGTCCCGCAAGAGATCAGATCCCTGCCTGCCCCGCTAATCAGATAGCCGCGGATTCTGTGATTGTCGCGGCCAGTTGCAAGTATCCCTCACCAATGTGCTAAAGTAGCCTCTCCTCCAGGAGTGGAGTCGCCATCTGCAGCATGTCGATTTTAGCCCCGGATTGTTCCAGTGATGGATTGTTCCAGCGATGGATTGTTCCAGCGATGGATTGTTCCAGCGATACGGATAACTGATATGAGATTTATAAACAATGTAAGTCTGAAAAAAGCCTCTGTACTGACGGCGCTGCTGCTATTGGCGGCGGCAACCACAGGCACTCAGGCCGCGTCGGCATTGCCAAATTTTGCCGACCTGGTAGAAAAAAATGCCCCCTCAATTGTTGAAATATCAACCACTCGAATGGTTGATACGCGCAATCCTGGCAATGATCAAGAGATTGAGGAGCTGTTGCGCAGGCTTAATCCTGATGCTGACCCAGACCTCGAGCTTGAAGGCATTCCTGAGCAGCGGCAAATGGGTGCAGTTGGCTCCGGTTTTCTGATATCGGATGACGGTTACATCATGACGAATAACCATGTAGTGGCTGGTGCTGACAAGATTCAGGTAAACCTGAATGACCGCCGGGTATTCGAAGCCACCGTGATTGGCCTTGATGAACCCTCCGACCTGGCGTTGCTGAAGATCGATGCCAGAGATCTGCCCTATGCTGAATTTGGAAATTCTGATGTGCTGCGAGTGGGAGACTGGGTGTTGGCCATCGGTTCGCCCTTTGGACTGGAATTCTCTGCGGCGGCGGGCATTGTCAGTGCTAAAGGCAGGTCCGTGCCCGATCGCGGCTCTACCTATAATTACATGGCATTCATCCAGACCGACGTCGCCATCAATCAGGGAAATTCCGGCGGTCCGCTGTTCAATCTGGACGGTGAGGTGATTGGAATTAATTCACAAATTCTTAGCAGCACCGGCGGCTCAAATGGCATTTCGTTTTCGATTCCCAGCAATGTGGCTATCAATGTAATGACGCAATTACGCGAAACCGGCGCCGTCGAACGTGGTTTGCTCGGTGTACGCATGCGGGAAGTTGATTATGCTCTGGCTGAAATATTCGATATGGAACGTCCCCAGGGTGCATTTGTCGATGAAGTGTTAGCCGACAGTCCAGCCTCCGTAGGAGGCATCCTGAATGAAGATATTGTGCTTGAATTCAACGGCCACTCGATTGAGCACTACACTGATTTGCCATTTTATGTCGGTCAGTATCGTCCCGGCACTGAGGCCGAGGTCATCGTTTTCCGCGATGGGCAGTTGCAACATCTGACTGTGGCCCTGGGAAGCTCTCCGACCAATGTCGTGGCTACGGTGGAGCCAGAGATCGTCAGGGAGCGCAGTAATCCCTTAGGGTTTAGAGTGAGCGAACTCGGCCTCCAAACCCGCCAGATAGAGGGAATTAGCGGAGTCCGCATCGCCGAATTAAATGATGGACCAGGGCGTAAAGCCGGATTATTAGTGGGGGATATTATCGTTGCCCTTAATCGTCAGGAGATAGATTCCCCGCAAGCGTTCGCGCAAATCGCAAATAATCTGCCGGAGGCGGGATTCGTCTCTATTCGAATTATACGCGAAGGCCAGGGAACAACACTGGCCCTGGAATTGACTCCCTGATATTTTTTTCAAGCAATTGACGTGATTAGGCAGGTAGCCAGAGGCTGCCTTTCTAATTCGTCAGATGATAACTTTCTAATTCGTCAGATGATAATTAGAGCAGATTAAACTTCCTGGCGCCTACTCAATTGCTGTACACTTGCCCGCTTATTTTCTACCTGTCTATTTCCCCCTATTAGTGACTCATCGACTAGTGATTGATCGACTCCGTGACTGACTTAAGCCACATTCGAAATTTTTCGATTATCGCCCATATTGATCATGGCAAGTCTACGCTGGCTGATCGTTTTATCCATCTGTGTGGCGGGCTTAGCGATCGCGAGATGGATGAGCAGATTCTCGATACGCTCGATATCGAGCGCGAGAGAGGTATTACTATCAAGGCGCAAAGCGTCACCTTGCACTACGATGCCAAGAACGGTGAGCGTTACCAGCTGAATTTCATTGATACGCCGGGCCATGTGGATTTCACCTATGAGGTTTCCCGATCTCTGGCGGCTTGTGAGGGCGCACTGCTGGTTGTGGATGCCGGGCAGGGCGTCGAAGCCCAATCCGTTGCAACCTGCTATACCGCTATCGCGCAAGGTCTGGAAGTCATCCCGGTGTTAAACAAGATGGACCTGCCCCAGGCCGAACCAGAACGGGTGCGAATGGAAATAGAAGAGATAATCGGCATTGATGCCTCGGAGGCGGTTTGCGCGAGTGCGAAAACCGGATTGGGGATCAACGAAATTCTGGAACAGATTATCGCCAAGGTTCCGCCTCCTGTTGGGGATCGTGATGCCGCCTTACAGGCACTTATTATTGATTCCTGGTTCGATAACTATCTTGGTGTAGTGTCTCTGGTGCGCGTCATGGCGGGGACTTTGAGAAAGGGCGATAAAATTATCGCCAAATCTTTGGGCAAGGCGCATATTGTTGACAGTGTGGGTGTATTTACCCCGAAACGCTGCGAGACAGGATCTCTGGCCGCGGGTGAAGTGGGTTTTATTGTCGCTGGCATAAAGGATATTCATGGCGCACCAGTCGGCGATACCATTGCGTTGGCAAATAAACCGGATGTCGAGAGATTGGCTGGATTTAAAAAAATTCAGCCGCAAGTGTACGCGGGGCTGTTTCCAGTATCCTCAGAAGACTTCGAAAATTTTCGCGATGCCTTGGCAAAATTAACCCTTAACGATGCGGCTCTGCAGTACGAGCCGGAAAATTCCGATGCACTTGGCTTCGGTTTTCGAATTGGGTTTCTCGGCATGCTGCATATGGAGATTGTTCAGGAGCGGCTGGAGAGAGAATATGATTTATCCTTAATTACCACCGCGCCCACGGTAGTGTATGAAGTGCTGTTGCTGAACGGAGAGACGGTGAAGGTAGACAGCCCCTCTCGCTTACCCGCGGTGACTTCGATTGAAGAGATGCGGGAGCCAATCGTACTCGCCAATATCCTGGTTCCGCAGGAACATCTTGGCAATGTTATTACCTTATGTGTGGAAAAACGCGGCATTCAGAAAGACATGCTGTTTATCGGTAAGCAGGTGTCGCTCAGTTATGAGATACCGATGAACGAAGTGGTGCTGGATTTTTTCGATCGGCTTAAATCCACCAGTCGCGGCTATGCATCGCTGGATTATCATTTTATTCGCTTTGAAAAATCCAATCTGGTGCGTTTAGATATCTTTATTAACGGCGATAAGGTAGATGCGCTCGCAATAATCGTGCATCGTGATCATGCGCAGGCGAAAGCACGTGCATTAGTCGACAAAATGAAGGAACTGATTCCCCGGCAGCTTTACGATGTAGCGATTCAAGCCGCTATTGGTGGGCAGATTATATCCAGACAGACCGTGAAGGCGCTGCGTAAAAATGTCACCGCTAAATGTTACGGTGGTGACGTGAGCCGCAAGAAGAAGCTGCTGGAAAAACAAAAAGCCGGAAAGAAACGAATGAAGCGAGTGGGTAATGTAGAAGTTCCCCAGGAAGCATTTCTGGCGGTACTCAAAGTTGACAGTTAACGGAGTGGGTAGAGAGGATAGAGATAGGAAATGGACGTAGATTTTTCCGTGATACTGGTTTCTCTGGTCGCCTTTTGCGGCTTGTTATGGCTGTTGGACAGTCTGCTAATTAAAAAATCACGTCTGCAAGCTGTTGAACAATACATTGCCACTCAGAGCAAAGGCAAAAGCGAGGAAGAATTAGCGCTAGCTATAGACGATCTATCGCGAGAATCCCTGCCTGTTGAATATGCCAAGTCATTCTTTCCTGTGCTGTTGCTTGTATTGGTATTACGTTCCTTTTTAATCGAGCCATTCCAGATACCTACCGGCTCAATGATTCCCACATTGGAAGTTGGTGATTTTATTCTGGTGAATAAATATGCCTACGGGGTTCGCTTGCCAGTGATTGGAACCAAAATCATGAGCGTAGCTGATCCCCAGCGCGGTGAGGTAATGGTTTTCTTCCCCCCGCATGAAGCTAAATATTATATTAAGCGGGTTATTGGACTTCCTGGCGATACTGTCCGATATGAGGATAAGAGGCTGTATATAAACGGCGAGATAGTCAGTGAAGAATACCAGCGAGATATCTCCATTGAGACCAATATCGGCTCGCTGGATGGCACGCTGCACCGGGAGACAATTAATGGTGTCGAGCACGCGACGCAGCATATTAACGGCGCCGCGAGACAGCGCTCTCGCACCACCTGGGTAATTCCGAATGGAAATTATTTCATGATGGGTGATAATCGCGACAATAGCAGCGATAGCCGGGAATGGGGCACGGCATCGGAGAATAAAATCGTTGGTAAGGCAATTGCGGTATGGATGCACAAGGAGCCGGGATTCCATCTTCCTACGTTCTCCAGAAACCAGCGGATCAAATAAGGAATTTGTGATGCTTGTAGCGGATTTCGTCCAAGCGAGAACTTAAGCTGGCGAATTGGATGGCAAGCAAAATACAGATAACGTTCCTAAAGGAGTGACCATGAAACAATTAGAGTCAAGCAATCTGTGCGATCAGGCAGGCGCGTCAAAATTTGGCATTCTAATATTGTTGCTACTAATTGTTGGCTTTGCAACAGCAGGTTTAAAAGTTGCCCCGCTGTATGTTGACCACAATCTCATCAGCGGAATTTGTGCTGAACTGATAGAAACGGGCGAAGCGGCAAATATGAGCATAACCGAAATCAGGCAGAGAGTTTCGAACAGTCTGCGCATTAACAATATTAGAGACTTCGATTTGACCAATATCAAACTGCGCAAGGAAAATAATCTGCCAATCATTACTATTTCCTATGAGCAACGTGTCGAGCTTATTGCGAATCTCGATGTGGTGGCCAAGTTCGATACCGAATTGCAATAAATGGATAATAAGCTCGACAAACTTCAACAAAAGCTCGATTACCAATTTTCCAATCTGGAACTGGCCCGGCAGGCTCTGACTCATCGTAGTGCAAACAAGCTTAATAATGAGCGCCTTGAGTTCTTGGGTGATTCATTATTGGGCTGTATTATTGCGCAAGCGCTGTATGAAATTCACCCGCAAGCCAGTGAAGGAGAACTGAGTCGGATGCGTGCAAGCATGGTGAATAAATCGGCCTTGGCAGACATCGCCAGAGAGATGGAACTAGGCGACTTTGTGCAGTTGGGGTCAGGTGAGCTTAAGAGTGGCGGCATGTATCGAGATTCCATTCTTGCGGATACGGTAGAAGCCCTTATTGCAGCAATATATCTCGATGGAGGAATGTCTGCATGCGATCAGTTTGTCAGAAAATGGAGTGAGAACAACCTCTACTCCCATGATGCTAACCGTAAGCAAAAAGATTGCAAGACCAGATTACAAGAACTCATGCAAGCCAGAAGTAGCGGTTTACCTGAGTACGAAGTTACCGAAGTATCCGGAGCAGCACATCAACAAATATTCCATGTTACCTGCAAGATTGATATCTTGAATGTGGCGCAGTCAGGCAGCGCTGGCAACAAGCGTGATGCCGAACAAGAAGCCGCGCAGAAAATTCTTGAAGTGCTGGGAGAGACCACATGAGTGATGCCGCCGAACATGATGAGGATCAGAGACATTGTGGTTATGTTGCCATCGTCGGAAGACCCAACGTTGGTAAGTCGACTCTGTTAAATCATGTGTTGCAGCAAAAGATCAGTATTACTTCTCGTAAACCGCAGACCACACGCCATCGAATCCTCGGCATCAATAGTGATAAAACTCATCAATGTATTTTCGTTGATACCCCAGGATTGAATGCCCAATACAATAAGGCATTAAACAGAGTCATGAACGATACGGTGCTCAGTGTCATCAAGGATGTCGATGTCATCTTGTTTATTGTCGAACGTTTTATCTGGAACGAGGCCGACCAATTCGTGCTGGAAGCATTGCAAAACACCACGGTGCCGGTATTGCTGCTGATTAATAAAATTGATCTGGTAAAAGACAAGAGTGAGCTGTTACCCCATATAGCGGAGCTGGCGAAGAAAAGGCAATTCGAGGAAATCGTACCGGTATCAGCCTTGGGTGGTCACAACCTCGACACTGTCGAAGCGTTGGTAAAGAAACTGTTGCCGAAAGGCCCTTTCTTGTTTTCAGAGGATCAAATCACCGATCGGAGTTCGCGCTTTCTCGCCGCTGAGCTTATTCGCGAAAAAGTCACGCGACAGCTTGGTGACGAATTGCCCTATGAAGTAACAGTTGAAATAGAAAAATTCGAGCAGGTAAAGTCGGTGCTGCATATTCACGGTTTAATTCTGGTAGACAGAAAAAGTCAAAAAGTGATTGTCATCGGTAAAGATGGTGATCGCTTAAAGCAAATCGGCAGTGCCGCGCGTGAAGACATGGAGCAAGCTTTTCAGAGCAAGGTAATGCTTAATCTCTGGGTCAAAGTAAAATCAGGTTGGGCAGATGACGAGCGAGCATTACAAAGTTTAGGCTATACCGACCACTCCTAAACTGGCATACACCATGGAAACAAGAATCTTATTGCAACCAGCCTACCTGTTACATCGGCTGCCTTTTCAGAACACCAGTTTGCTGGTGGATTTTTTTACCATGGATTTCGGGCGAATAAGAGCCGTTGCAAAAGGGGCGCGCAGCGCTAAATCAAAATATCGTTCACTGCTGCAGCCGTTTCACCCGCTACTGGTTTCCTTGTCCGGCCGCGGTGAAATGAAAACCATAACAGGCATCGAAAGCGGCCTGGCCGCAATTAATTTACAAGCGCAGCGGCTGTTTAGTGGTTTGTATGTAAATGAACTCTTAGTGCGTTTGCTGCTAAATCATGTCGAGCACAAGGATTTGTATAGAATCTATCAAGACACCCTCGTCGCCTTGCGCGGTAGTACTGACATGGAATTGGTTTTGCGGCGCTTCGAGTTAAGCCTGTTAGCGGAATTGGGCTATGGGATCAATCTCGAATCAGATTGCCACAGCCATGAAGCCATAGATGAAGCTGGCAATTATCATTTTACTCCCGATGTTGGTTTCGAGTTAGTCGCTGCAGAAACAACGCAACACAGTAGCTCAAAATTATTCGCGGGTGAGCATATCGTCGCCTTGCGTAAACTGGAGCTGGATGACAAGGATACCGCCAGGTCAGCCAAACGCTTGTTAAGAATGGCCTTAGGCGCTCATTTGGGTGGTAAGCCGCTTAACAGCCGCAGCCTGTTTGCTAATCACTCATAGCATCTCTCGGCTTTCACCGCATCATTTTTCCGTGTAGAATTTTGCGCTTTCCCGGCATTGGCTGAAACAGTCTTTGTTATTCAGGTCTCAACCCACTATATCTTTTCAAACGATGGTCTTATCAAACTATGTCTTATCACACTATCGAGTCGCAGATTGGTAATACGCCGCTGGTAAAGCTGCAACGCTTGCCTGGTGACACCAGCAATACCATTCTTGCCAAGCTGGAGGGTAATAATCCTGCCGGCTCAGTGAAGGACCGACCAGCCCTGAGTATGATTCAGCAGGCAGAGCTGCGGGGTGAAATAAAGCCTGGCGATATACTTATTGAGGCTACCAGTGGCAATACCGGAATTGCCCTGGCGCTAGTGGCTGCGATAAAAGCGTATCGATTGATTCTAATCATGCCTGAGAATATGAGTAACGAGCGCAAGGCATCCATGTCGGCGTATGGCGCAGAGTTGATTACTGTGTCCGAAGAAGAAGGCATGGAAGGGGCTAGAGATCTGGCGCTGCAAATGGAAAAAGAGGGCAAAGGCAAAGTTCTCGACCAGTTTGCCAATCAGGACAACCCCAATGCCCATTATGTTCATACCGGACCGGAAATCTGGCGCGATACCCAGGGTGAGATAACGCATTTTATCAGTTCAATGGGCACCACAGGCACTATCATGGGCGTTTCACGCTATCTGAAAGAGCAAAACCCGGAGATAGAAATAATCGGCTTGCAACCCAAAGATGGATCTCGCATACCCGGCATCAGAAGGTGGTCTCCTGAATACCTCCCCGCCATTTTTGATGCCAAGCGGGTAGACCGGGTGGTGGACATCACGCAGCACGATGCAGAAGCCACCATGAGGGAATTAGCCCGACAAGAAGGCATCTTTTGCGGGGTGTCCTCTGGTGGCGCAATATTTGCGGCTCTGGAGTTATCCAGGCAAGTGAGTAACGCCACTATTGTTGCAATCATCTGTGATCGCGGCGATCGATACTTGTCCACCGGCGTTTTCGACTAGACTATCCAATAATTAATTCTTCAGTTGTGGGCGCCAACCATTGGCTTAGCAGATATCTCGGTGGCCTATGGCCCATTGCCTGACCACTATGAATATCCAACTGAGACTGGCTATGAGTATTATTCACTTGAGTATCATCTGATTTATGAGCGGACGCAGACAAAGACGACAGAAGTTATCCAGTGAGCCAATTGAACTGGATATCACCGCCCTTAGCCACGAAGGCCGAGGTATCGCCCACATTGACGGCAAAGTCGCCTTTGTCGATGGCGCACTGGCGAATGAGCGAGTTAGCGCATGCTATGTGCGCAGTCGTGGCAAGTTTGATGAACTAAAAGTGGACACGGTACTCAGTGCGTCGGCGGACCGCGTAGAACCCCCGTGTGAGTTCGCCGGACTCTGTGGCGGCTGTTCTCTGCAGCATCTGCAAGCCAATGCTCAAATTGAGCTTAAGCAGTCTCTGCTGCTGGAACAATTACAGCACGCGGCCCATATTGAGGCCAAAGACATCGAGGTATTGGATAAGCTGCAAGATTTGTCTATTCATTACCGGCGCAAAGCGCGGCTGGCCGTGCGTATGGTCAATAAGAAAGGGGGTGCCCTGGTTGGGTTCAGGGAAAAGTACAGCAGCTTCATAACAGATATGGATAATTGTAAGGTGTTGGTTGAGGAGGTAGCCCAGCTAATCCAGCCCTTACGGCATTTAATTACTGGGCTACAAGGCGCCCATGCAATTCCCCAGATCGAAGTCGCCGTTGGTGAAGAAAAGGTACTGGCAGCGATAAATGATCAGGGGCAAGGCTGGAAGCTGAAAGTTGCCCTGGTTATTCGCCATCTGCAGCCCCTGAGTGAGCCCGATTTAAATGCCTTATTGGAATTTGCCGAGCAACAAAGTGTCGAGTTGTATTTGCAACCCTCTTCGATGACTAGCGTACACAAGATCTTTCCCCGGGTTGGCATTGAACGACTGCAGTATTTTCTTCCAGAGTTTGATTTAACACTGAATTTCCATCCCACGGATTTCACCCAGATCAACGCCGGAATCAACCGTAAAATTGTTAGCAGGGCGCTGAAGCTTTTAGCCGTGAATAAGGACGATGTGGTGCTGGATCTGTTCTGTGGTCTGGGAAACTTTACGCTTGCGACAGCGACGCTTTGTAATAGCGTGGTTGGTGTAGAGGGCAGCGAAGAAATGGTTAAGCGGGGAACAGAAAACGCGGAGTTGAACGGCATCGATAATGCAAAGTTCTATGCGGCGGATCTCTGTCAATCGATTGCCGACAAAGAATGGTCCAAACTAAAATTTAGCAAAATACTGCTAGATCCACCGCGCTCTGGCGCGATTGAAATAATTCAACAGATTGCTCAAATTGGCGCCAGCAAAATTGTATATATTTCTTGTAATCCCGCAACTTTGGCTCGAGACACGGCGGAATTGATCAAAGCGGGTTATAAATTGAAATCGGCCGGGGTGATGGATATGTTTCCACACACTACCCATGTCGAGTCGATGGCCGAATTTGAATTGGCAACAAAGAAGAGATAAGGCGCTGCCAGAACAGTGCATAAGAACCAGCAGAGGGAGAGGGATAGTGATAGAAGAAAGCTTTAGCAGCAAATCTGCAATACAGAAGCTAATTGCTTTGATGGCCATGCTGCGCGACAAAAAATACGGCTGTCCATGGGATCTTGAGCAGACTATAACATCACTTGTCCCCCACACGCTGGAAGAAGTTTACGAAGTGGCAGACGCCATCGAAAATAATGACATGGTGGAATTAGAAGATGAGCTTGGGGACCTTTTGTTTCAGGTCGTATTCTATGCGCAAATTGCCGATGAGCAGGGATACTTCGATTTCGAAGATATTGCAACGGCGATAAACAATAAGCTAATCCGGCGTCATCCACATGTGTTTCCATCTGGGGATGTGAGTCAGTATCCAATCGAGCAGGAAATCACCCCGGATCAGGTTGTGATCAATTGGGATGCGATCAAAGAAACTGAACGAGAAGAAAAAAGGCGCAAGAGTGGAATTCAGGCTAATGATAAACAGCTCAGCCTTCTGGATGATGTGCCACGCGCCTTGCCTGCTATTGAGCGAGCACGTAAGCTGCAGAAGCGTGCTGCGAGCGTGGGATTTGATTGGCAAGAGATTGAGCCCGTGCTGAATAAATTAAAGGAAGAGATCGCCGAATTCGAACAGGCGATTAAACGCGCAGATGCTGAGCAGATTAGTAATGAGCTGGGGGATATCTTGTTTACGACTGTGAATTTGGCTAGACATAGCGCCGTAGAGCCTGAAATAGCGCTGCGTTCATCAAATCGACGTTTTGAAAACAGGTTTAAATGGATAGAAGCGAGTCTGCTATCTCAGGGTAAAAATTTCAAAGATGTCGAATTACAAGAGCTCGATCTGCTTTGGGATCAAGCCAAAGGTAGTGGGTTGTGATAACTGAGCAGAGAATTTTAAGGAGCGGGAGTTAGATGAGAATTATTTTATTGGGTTCGCCAGGCGCAGGGAAAGGTACGCAAGCGCAGTTTATTACGGAGAAATTCGGTATTCCGCAAATATCGACAGGGGACATGTTGCGTGCAGCAGTTAGTGCCAAATCGGAACTGGGCCTGCAAGTAGAACAAGTTATGGCCTCTGGTGGTCTCGTCACAGACGATATTATTATTGCGCTGGTGAAAGAGCGTATCCAAAGCGAGGATTGTTCAAAAGGCTTTTTGTTTGATGGTTTTCCGCGCACGATCCCCCAAGCTGAAGCAATGGTACAGGCAGGTGTAGCTATTGATGTGGTTTTGGAAATCGATGTTGCCGATGAAGAAATAGTGAAGAGGTTAGGTGGAAGGCGGGTACATCTCGAATCAGGCCGGGTTTACCATGTGGAGTTTAATCCACCAAAGATTGCAAACAAAGACGATGAAACGGGCGATGATCTGGTTCAAAGAGCCGATGATGAGGCGGCAACCATTCGCAAACGCCTTAGCCTCTACCACGAACAAACTAAACCATTAGTAAACTTTTACCAGGATATTGCCGCAGCGGGCACTCCGGTTAATGTAGTAAAAGTTAATGGCGAGGCAGCTGTTAATGTAATTAAGGACGAAATACTTGCCGCATTAAGCTGATAAGTAAGAGCGCCACCTAGGTAAAACAAAAAAACCCAGACTAGTGTTTGGGTTTTTTGTTTTACGAAATAAGATTTACAACGACCTATAAAGAACACTATTACTGTCTCTTTCCCGCTTAAGACCTACAACTAACGCCGCTAATTTAATCCCGAATTTCATTGTTATATGTAACTTTGCGAGCTTGTTAACATTGTTGATAAATAAATTACGCTCTAATGCGGGTATTTTATTATGCATATTGATCAATAATCGGTCATCTTTTCTTAAAGTTTTCTTTTCAACTAGCGAAACATAGAGTTGATACCATGTAGAAGTGGGTATTTTTGCATGGATTGATTATGAAAAAGTATTTTTTGATCAGTTTTAAGCAACAAGTTTACTGTAAGCCAGATTATTTTTATGATATGTTGCCGGCGAGCAGTGGGTACGATTGTTAAACTTGAGCGGGCACGATTCATAACCTAGGAGAGAAACGAGTATGGCTAAAGTTAAGGCAAAGAAGAGAAAACCTGCAAAGAAAAAGTCAGCAGCGGCTATTGTAGTTAGCAGCCCGGCTTTGACTAAGGCAAATGTCGTAGTAGCAAAATTGGAAAAAGAAGCAGGCGCAGCAAGTAAAAAAGCTGTAGCTGCACGAAAGAAAGCCGTCGCTGCAAAGAAAGCCGCAGCCAAAGCTAAAACCGCAGCCAGTAAGAAAGCTGCAAAATCAAGTCATGGTGTAGCCAAAAAAGCATCTGCAAAAGTCACTTTAACTAACGCCAGGATCAAAATAGCGAAGGCGAGAGCAAGAGCGGCTGAAGCAGCAGCGAGAGCTATTGCCAATAAAGTTGCTGAAGCGGCAAAAGTTGAAGCAGATTTGATGAAAGCAGTAAAAGCATTTGCTGCCAAGTATAAGGCCAAGCAGGCGAAGGCTGCTGCAGCGAAGGCTGCCAAGCAAGCTCGTAAAGATGCCGTGAAGGCACGAATAGCCGGCAAGAAAGCGGCCCAGCAAGAGAGAGCAGCGGCGAAAAAAGCCGCAGCCAAGGCCAAAGCGGCTGCACGTAGAGCGGCAAAGAAGTCAAAGCCAGCTAAGAAAAAAGCCGCCAAGAAGAAAGCACCAGCTAAGAAGAAAAAAGCAGTAAAAAGCCGTTCAGCTGCCAAGAAGGCCGGTCCTAGAAAGGTTGCAAAACCAGCGGCTAAGAAGAAAGTAGCCAAGAAGGCGGTGGCTAAGAAGAAAGTAGCGAAGAAGAA
>JABMOK010000144.1 GCA_013204155.1 Pseudohongiella sp.
TCGCTAGAATTATCGAGCTTTAGGAGAAATTTCGAAGGTTCCTGGTGCAAGTAAGGCGATATTTCGTGCAGTAGAAGGTGTGGACATAAATTGAGGTAGCGTTTATCGTTCTTATACACGAAATGGACGTTGCCCTGATTGAACGAGTAGTAGGTTGGGCCGAAATGGCTCTTGAAGGTTTCGTTGGCAAAAACCGCGTTAGGAGAGGCGAAGTTGATGTCGTGATTGCCCGGCAAATTCCACTGCGGAATATCCATCAAGCCCATCATCGCCTTGTGGCGTTCGTACAGCGCCAGATTGTCATAAACCACATCGCCAACGGTGATGCCAAATTCGACTCCATAGGGGTTGCCGATTAACGGATTAACTAAATCCTCTCGCAACATATCCTGCCCAATCTCGAATCTTGCCTGCGTATCCGCGAAGGCGTGGGCAGTGAACTGATTCGCCGATTGTTCTCTGGCTATCAGCCCGAAATTCAATGCAGTGGGTAGTGGGCCTGTGGGCTCGATCACGGGCCAAGCCCATTCTATGGATGTGCCAGCGATCTCCTCGGGTGTACCGTCGGGGTAGTGTCTATAAAAGAATTGCGGAATATTGTTCTCGTCCACGGGCAGGTCGAATTCGGCGGGCTTGGAGATAAACAGAATCTGCGTCCCATGAATCGGTATGCGGTAGTTTCCGCCGCCATCGGTCTGCACAACGTCACAGCCGTTGCTCACACTCACGCCGGCGACCCCTGCCTCGAATCTGTCGCGACGATCATTGTTGTTCATCTCTATGTAGACGCTGCCGCTGATTATTTCCGCACTGTCCTCAGAGAAGCTGCAGTTTGCCATCGCCAGCGGGCTTGAAAACAAACTGATAGCGACCGCAGAGTATATAACTGGGGCCGCATTGATAGTTGGAGACCGAAAATTCATGGTGATGTTCCTCATTGCACTTGTTGCAATAGTCGAGTTTCAAGAAACTGTACTGGCAGTGCGCCTATGGATCATCACATAATTGAAGAACGATTTCTTCCCGCCTTCACTTTGCCAAAATCTACAATCTTTCAGGACTCTCTGTTGTCGGCCCAATTTCGAAGACCCGATAGGGAGCAAGGCGATGTGAGCCCGGAAGAGGCAGCCGTAACCAATGCCTTTGCCGCCTGACCCTGTGCCGGGGACATGCTTATAAGTCGTTTCTATCCGCTCTTTACTACCCCGGCTATGGGAATACCAACACCCGTACCGGATTGGAATAAAACCAAAGATCGGACCAGGGGTCTTCGCCCTTGGGGTCAACTTGTGGTTCCAGTTGTCTGGTATTAGTGCCACGTACCCGCAGGTAAAAACACTCTTTGATGCCTGTCAGCGCGTAGCGTATCTCTGCGAATTCACCGTCCATAGCCCAATCCTGCACACCAAAGCGCGCCAACACACTAGCGCCAGGATGATCGTCGCTACTGGGATCGCTTAGTGGGCCGATGATTGTCCCTCGAATCAAGTCTACGCGCTCCACTTCGGGCGAATGACCATTGTAGTTTTTTCCCGTTACATCGTGAAAGCGAATAATAATCTCTATATCTGAGCCAGCGTTGACGGATATAGCATCGCCGATATTGCCTGTGACGGTGCCAGGTGTTGTCACTGTCAGCGAAAGTGCATCAATCAGATCGCCAGTGGTAACAAAGACCCGCCCGCTGCGTATACCATCCATCACCGAAGCGTGGGAGCGTTCCGCCCACACGTAGGTCTTGGAATATTCACCGGGCCAGAAATCCGACCCACCTTCTGAGAAATGCACGTGGGAATCAGAATTCGCAGTTATCCACCAGTTGCGTCCTTCCCCCAGCATGGAATCCCAGAAACCGCCGACACGAGCGGTAAATTGATCAAAGCCGCCGAGAGTGGGAAAGTGTTTATAGCTGCCACGGCTTGCCTCAGGATCCAGAGAGCCGTCAGGTTTCAGAGTAGCTGCCTGATGTCCGGGTGCACCCGCCATACCCACTGCGACTTCCGGTGCAGTATCATTCCACGCGCGTAATTCCGCGGGCTTATCGGCGCCATAAACACCCAGATCTGTGGCTGAGCGAGACGGGTGGTTGGCAATCAACAGTGGCAGCGGTGACTGCTGGTGCATTTTGGTCAGCGCCATCAGCATGCGAGGTTCCGAATCCCACGAAGGGTCAGCAGGCCAAGGCTCGCGTTTGGCAAAGGCAGACTCCAACTCGAACAATTGCCTGGCCTCCGCTTCCGTATACGGAATGATCAGGCTGGAGTGGTCTGCACCTGGGGTATCAAATTCCATGCCGTAGAATTGCAGCACATCGGGCACGGCCAGACGCGACCGCACCAACTCGGGATAGGCCCGATGTAAATTCAGCTTGCTATGATTGGGGCCTCCGTGATCGGTGGAAACCATCCACTCCAGGCCAAAATAGTTGGCCATTAGCGCATTCATATGAATGGGATAGATTGCATCGCCACCAATGATGGCCGCCGGTGGACTCTCCTCCTGATTCCAACCTGCGCTGTAGCGGCTGTGAATATGGTGGTCACCGGCACGCCAGGCATAACTTGACTCGGTTTGCGCCAGGGCCATAGGCATAGCCATATACGCAGTGATAAGCAAACAGATCCGGGCAGGAGAGTTAAATTTTTTGCGGCTCTTAGACAAGGTCATAACCTCTTGATTATTGATTGCAGGAACTGGGCCGCCGAACCGGATTGCAGCGAGCAGGAGTTTTGCCAGGCAACTGCACGGAGTAACTGCTGAATGCCAACCTCGGCACATAGTAATCGGTAGAAATGTATTGGGCACCTGACGCAAAGGCTGCCTCTCGGCGTTCGCTGCTGTTGCTGCGTGCCTCACGAGTATCGGCATCGGCCCGAGTGCGTACGATAAATCCAGCCCTGACGGCAGCACGTATACGATCCTGGTCTCGGAGGGGGTTATTAATTGTAAAGTAAGCGGCGTGATCAGCCTCTTCGTCGATTGAGTTCACAAAAAAGGGTAACCCTTCAAGCGAGCCATGGCCACGCATGTAGACGGCGACTTTTTCTGGCCTCTCATCCATGGCAAAGAATACTTTGCCTCTGGCTTGATTAAGTGATGGCCAGCCGCCCGCCAATACGGCATCGCGCAGGGTGTTCGAGGTGCCGCGCACATCATCCGGGGTGATAATTTCGCTGCGATCAAACACGGACAAGGTTTCTGCATCCAATGCCTCATAGGCTGCAGTGGTAAAATCCAGAGTGAGCTTCACCCCGGCATAGGCAGAGCCACCTTCTTTGGCGTTGAACATGATCAGTATGGGCACATGTTCGGGGTTTGCTTGCGACCAGTTCCTGATCTCGGTGAGACACAGAATCCATGTTGCGCAACTGGACCGTACATCAATATCCTGAGAGTGCAGCACCTTGAAACCGGGTGCGTGCATTGCGCTGTTGTCATAGGGTTGCGCGCCGTAACTTGTTGCTGTCTGGCGGGGTAACAGAGGGTCGGCGTAACGGCCACCCTCAGGGTCATAGACAATGTCCAGCTCGATCTGTCGCATCCCGAGTTCCAGCTGATTGGTGAGCGTGAGATGGGAATAATCAAGGCTGTCGGCGGAATCGGGGTTGTAGTCTCTGATCAGTGCGAGTTCGACTGGCGGGATAGCCAATTTGTAGCTGTTGTGTGATCCGGCTGCCTGTAGATCGTTCATTTTTAAGGAGGTAGCTTGAATGGCGCAGGGACCCTCCAACGCTACCGTTTTCTCGCAAGCATTGGGCTGCTGTCCGCTCGCCGCTTCGCTCAGCATGGACAGTAAACTGATGACTAGAAGAATTCTCATTGGTGGCTCTCATAGCTGAAAATATCTATCAGTTTACTGGTGAAAATTGACAGGAGTGCTACACAGAGAAAAAATGACAGGCAGCGGTATCGAGTTCAGACTTGGGTCCGGGATGTACTGGTCCTTGTTACGGTTGTATGAAACCTGGCGCGGCAGGTGTTCTCATTAATCGTCATCAGATTGATTTTCTCAATTCGTAATAGAAATGACATATATCGAAACTAGACTCTAGAGCTTGCCAAATACTGATTAAAATCCATCCTGCAGATAGAGTGTTCTATGACTAGGCGTGTCTTCATCATACTATTGTTTTCTTCGATTTCGCTTGCGGCCTGTGTGGTCGAATCAACTGTACCACCTCCTGCGACTGCCAAGCCGATCACGGCCACTGTAGAAACAGAGGCAGTGCAGAGTCTTGATGACGCCGCAGATGATCCTGCTATCTGGGTGAATGAAGCTGATATAGAGCTGAGCAGAGTGATCGGTACCGACAAGAATTTTGGTATCGAAGTCTACTCCCTGGCTGGGGAGAAGTTGCAGTCGATCGCGGCGGGTCGCACTAATAATGTCGACCTGAGAATGTTGGAAGGCAACGGTCGCTGGTCTGCACTGGCCGCCGCGAGTAACCGTAGCAACAATACCATTAGCCTGTTCCTTATCGACAGGCAGGGCACGCTTACCTGGCTACAGGACAGCGAGATAGCGACGGGTCTGACAGAGCCCTATGGCCTGTGTATGTTTGCCAACGCCGCGGGTCTGCAGGTATTCGTCAACGATACCGATGGACGCTACCAGCAATGGCTGCTTGATATATCGTCCGTCGACGCGAGAGAGCCGGCTATCAGCGCCATGTTAGTTAGAGAGTTCGCGGTTCCCAGTCAGCCGGAGGGCTGTGTGGCGGACGACGAGCACCAGCGCCTGTTCGTCGGTGTGGAGAACGAGGGTGTGCGCTGGCTGTCCGCACATCACAGGGCATCGGCACGGCTATGGGCGATCGCGGATATCGATGGCGATGTGCTGGTAGCAGATGTCGAAGGCATGAGCCTGTACCATGCGGGTAGCAAGGGCTATCTGGTGGTTTCCGGGCAGGGCAACAATAGCTATGCATTCTATAACCGCCTGCCGCCTTTCGACTACCGTGGCAGCGTATTCGTTGTTGAGGACACAAGCACGGGTATCGACGGTACTTCCGATACCGATGGACTCGATGTCTCCAGCTCGGTTCGCACTCCGGAGTATCCGCAGGGACTGCTGGTCGTGCAGGACGGGTCGAACACGGGTCCACGAGAACCGCAAAATTTCAAATACCTTTCCTGGGAAAAGATCGCTTCGGCGCTAGGCCTCTAGCTGTAAAGAAAACATCACAAAACTGTAATTCCCTCGCAGTAAATATGTAATATTTCATTACTTAAATATAATAATACATATGACCCCATGCAAATTATTCTGTAATTAAAACGTCATGTTCTTGGTTTATCTTCTTCCCAATAATTATTCGAAAACACATTCGATTTTCTAATATCAAGGGGATAGCAGTGTCAAATAAAACACAATACGTTAAAAAAAGTTTAGTTATTGCCGTAGGCCTCGCTCTGTCTACGCAGCTTGCAGCACAAACAGAAGAGGTTGAGGAGATCATGGTCGTTGGTAGCCGTGCCCAGCTGCAGAGCGCTTTGGACAGGCAGCGCAATTCGGATAAAGTGATTGGTGTGGTCGACTCTGATGCCATCGGTAACTTCGCTGACATCAACGTGGCTGAATCGCTACGCCGTATTTCCGGCATCATGGTGGAGAACGACCAGGGTGAGGGGCGCTATGTCACAGTTCGCGGTATGAACACCGATTTGAATGCCATGACAATCAATGGCGTCAGCACCGCATCACCAGAAGACCGACGCGGTATTATTCTGGACGGCGTTCCGTCTGATCTGCTGGATAGAATGACCGTTTATAAGACACTGACTCCTAACCTCGATGCCGACACTATCGGTGGTGCCATCGATCTAGAAACAATCACTGCCTTTTCTTTTCCCGAGATGTTCGTGCGCCTCAAGGCCGAGACTTCCTATAACGAATTGACTGAGGATGCTAATAACCCGGAGCTGGCGGCGACATTCACCAATCGTTGGGATGTTACGGGAGGCGAGTTTGGTGTTGCTATGGTGCTGAGTGACCAGGCCCGGCGCATTGTCGCGCATAACAACGAAAACGGTGGCTGGGGTGACGCTGCGCCGAATGATGACTTCGAAACCCGTTTTTATGATCTGGAACGCGAGCGTCAAGGTGTTGTACTGGCATTGGACTATCGTGCCGACTCCGGCAATTCTTACTTCGCTCACATCTTCCACAACGAATACTCTGACACCGAATGGCGATCAAAGTGGGAAACTCGGGATACTATTGAGGAGAACGAGCCGCTTATCAACGGCAGTACCTTCAGCTACCCGAACGCTCGCGCTGATACTGAAAGCCGAAACCGCACCGAGATACGCGAGATCACATCGCTGCGTATCGGTGGCGAATTCATCATTAACCCTGATCAGCGTCTAGAAATTGAATTTTTCGGCTCGGAGGCGGAACAGGACGACCGTGATCGTCAGGCTTTGATTTTTCGTAGCGAAGAAATCTCCGACAGCATCGTCTATGACAACAGCGATACCAAGTCTCCAGTCGTGACTTTTCCGGAGTCGCTCTATGATCCCAGTATTTTCGCATTGAATGCTTTCGAGCGTGAATTCACGCTTAACACTGACGAAGACTACGGTGCCAAGCTGGACTATACTTGGACACTTAATACTGACACCGAACTGCAGTTTGGTCTGAAGTACCGCGCGCGAGAGAAGCTGAACAATTTCGTCGCTTGTTATTATGAGCCAGTGGGCGACATCTTGCTTTCCAGCGTTGACTTCACGACTACCGAACAGTTTCTGAATACGGTGCAGGGCCCCACAGCGAGCTTCGATCAGGTGAAGGGCTTTATCAGTCGTCTTGGTAGTGGCTCTACCCAGCTTTCCGATGGTTCAAGCTGTCAAAACCCCGGTCCTGAATTCGAATTCTCTGGCGATGAGGAAGAGGAATCGATTCCCGCAGACTGGGTGACGGAAGAAGACGTGCTATCAGTCTATGCTATGGGTACTACTCAGCGTTCTAACTCTACTTGGGTTTATGGTTTGCGTTATGAAGACACCGAAGCTACCTACAACGGTAAGGCCTTCGATGGCTCTTTCGCCGGATTCACTCAATTTGAGAATGACTACAGCTTTTTGGCGCCATCGCTGAATGTGAAGTTCGACATAACCGATAATCAGATCGCACGCATCGGTATCTTCCGCTCGCTGGTGCGACCAGGATTCCAAGAATCCAATGCTGGTGCCATCATCAATGTGGAAGACAACGAGATCTCTGGGGGTAATCCTCTGTTGGATCCAACTACCGCGTGGAACTTCGATTTGACCTATGAATATTACCTCGACGAAGCAACCTTCATCGGCGGCGGTGTGTTCTACAAATCGCTGTCTGATGTCGTAGTTTCGGTAGAGCAGCAGGACGCAACACTGCGGGGACAGTCCTGGGATGTAGTAGAGAGCTTTATCAACTCAGACGACAGCGAAATTCGCGGATTCGAGGCATCATTCCAAACTGCCTTCGATAACGGCTTCCTGTTCGTAGCCAACTATACTTTCACCGACGGCGAAACTGATCTGCCGCAGGATGCAGAGTTTGGTCAGCGTACGATCCCCTTCTTCAAGCAGGCGGAACACACTGGAAACATTACGTTCGGCTACGATCGCGGGCCTTGGGATGTGCGTCTGACCGGTAACTACCGTTCCGATTTTCTGGATGATATAGGCGATGATTCGCTAACAGATCGTTTTACTGACGATTTCTTCCAGGTGGATCTCACTGCGCGCTATGAAGTTAATGAAAACCTAATGATCACTGGCAAGGTGATCAATCTCAATGACGAGCCAGAGTTTTACTACTTCGGTAACCCGCGCCGCTTGTCCCAGTATGATGAGTACGGCACTACCTACGGCTTGGGTATTCGCTACAATCTATAATGTGATTGGGATTGCAGTAAAAAAGGAGGCTTAGGCCTCCTTTTTTTGTTCCGATTGTCGGAGAAGCTGGAAGGCTCGAATAGCTTAGTCACTTCAAAGAATTATCAATTGAAAAAAATGTTAAATTGCAAAGCAGTAATTAGTCCACTACCCATAGATTTTGACTTATCGATAAGAAAATCTGTGAAGCTGTAATGAAAGCTTCACGAATGCTTCAATAAAATGACATAAATTCTGTTTACATTGTGCACATCGAAGGCCCTTTCAGGAGACTCGGTGTGATAAATACGATTAACGATTTAGATACGCGCGCCTACCTTAGATTTAACCATCTTCAATCAAGCACAACAGCCACCTCTGTGTTCAGGCTAATATCCCATAGCGGAGATGGTTATCTCTACGCCGTTATCGTTGCAACTCTGTATTTGAATGATGCTCTGCATCAGGCGGCGTTTACTAAGGCAAGCTTGGTCGCCTTCCTGTTGGAGATTCCCGGCTTCATTCTCTTGAAAATGTATATCAAGCGCGATCGTCCTTTTGTGCGGATTTCCGACTGTGTCGTATCAATTCGGCCGAGTGACAAATTCAGCAGTATGTCCAACAGGAGTTTACTGACTTCCTAAAGTGCGGCCTGCTTGAGCATGGATTTTTACGAGTACGTTGTGAAAGTTGTCATCATGAAAAGCTGGTGGCGTTCTCATGTAAACGACGAGGCTTCTGCCCAAGCTGTGGTGCCCGTCGCATGGTGGATAGTGCAGCTCTGCTAGTGGATGAAGTGCTACCCAAGAAGCCTATCCGCCAATGGGTCTTGACCGTCCCCTTTCCCCTGCGCTTCCTGTTTGCTGTATACCCTGAACTCATGAGCAAGGTGCTGGGGATCGTTACCCGCACACTTTCCACTCACCTTGCCCATCAAGCTGGATTCAAGAAGAAAGAGGCTTATACCGGGGCGGTTACCCTTATCCAGCGCTTTGGGTCAGCTTTGAATCTAAATATTCATTTTCATATGTTGTTTTTGGACGGTGTCTACGTACACGATGGAGCAGAAGGTTTCGCGTTTCATTACAACAAAGCCCCTACAGTAGAGCAACTCACCGAAGTCTTACACACCATCAGCCA
>JABMOK010000012.1 GCA_013204155.1 Pseudohongiella sp.
GAGTGGGAATGTTAAGCAGAGCGGCAATGTCAGTAACAGAATTATTCGTTAGATTTAAACCGCCCAGCTGAGTCAATCCTTCCAACGGGGTGAGATTACTAATATTGTTGTTGCCCAAATCGAGAAAACGCAGCTGAGCAAGCTGGCTGATATTTCCCAGGTCGCTTATTTCGGAATTTGCACAGGAAAGTACCGCTAGCATGGCGGAATTTTGCAGTCCTTGTTGTTGCAGTGCCAAATTTACACATCCCTGTAAATCGGGATCTGCCAATTGACCAGCCAGTAGCCTGTCGCCCGGATCGAATATGGCTTGATCGTTTATCGATACCGAAAATTGATGTGAGCAGGACACGAGAACAAGCAGGGCAGCGCCCAGGCCTAGTCGAAGTTTGAAATTTGAGGGATTGGACATCGTAATTACTATGCTGAAGGTTAGGATAACGGCTAAAAAGTTTTACTTTTTTCGCCTCAATTGGAGCTCCCCTGGTGGCTCGCTGGCCGCCGTAATTCAGCCCGATGCACTGGTATTTCAGCTGCATCCCAGTTAGTATGCCAAGGTTTTTGCCACACAGGGGATTGAAACCCTTTCACCGGCAATTGTCCAATGAATCGAAGGAAATTGGTATGAATACAATGCTACGCAAGAGTCAGCTGTTTACGCTGCTGCTAGGTCTGGTAATCGGTGTGCAAAGTTTCGCACAAGGTGATGTCAATCTGGAAAATGAAAGTGATCAGATTGCCTATGCCATTGGCGTAAATATTGGCCAGAATCTCGTGGATCAGCAGATACTGAACGGAATCGAGTTCGACACATTTATCGTCGGAATGATGGATGCCGTGAACGACAGCGTCAAAATGAGCGACGAGGAGATGTTCGCTGCGATTCAGATATTTCAGCAACAGATGGCCGAACAGCAGCAGGCGGCTCTAAGTGGCAATCTGGACGCCAGTGCTGATTTTTTAAGCGCGAATGCCACGAAAGCGGGCGTGGTAGCGCTGGACTCGGGCCTGCAGTATTTAGTGCTTAGCTCTGGGCCAGCCGGTGGCGCATCTCCGGGCCTGAGTGACTCGGTATTGGCGCATTATCATGGCACTCTCACCGATGGCAGTGTCTTTGATAGTTCAGTAGAGCGGGGTGAGCCAGCGCAATTTGGTTTATCTCAGGTCATCAAGGGTTGGACGGAAGCCTTGCAGTTGATGAAAGTCGGTGACAAGTGGCGCTTATTCATCCCGCCAGACATGGCCTACGGTGAAGCGTCGCCAACTCCCGCTATTCCGCCTAATTCTGCGCTTATATTTGATGTAGAGCTATTGGAAATTCGTTAAGTCGAAATCGCAGAATAGTTTCGGTGAACCTAATATCTCCACGGGCACACCGCGATATGCTTACTCAACAATGATCAGCAAGCCATGAAAACTGAGAGTTTTAATAAGGGATTGCTGCAGTTTCTGCAGCAATCCCCAACGCCGTTTCACGCCGTGTCCTCCCTGTCCGCATTATTGGAGCAGGCTGGTTTTCATCGTCTCGATGAAACCGATGCCTGGATGCTAAAGAAGAACAGCAGCTACTATGTAGTACGCAATAGCTCGGCAATCATCGCTTTCAAAACAGGCGAGGCAGATATTGTCGATACCGGGCTACGAATAACCGGTGCGCACACAGACAGTCCCTGCCTGAAGATCAAACCCAGGCCGGAAATCTCCAAGCATAACTACCTGCAACTAGGGGTCGAAGTCTATGGGGGTGTGCTTTTGCATACCTGGTTCGATCGTGATTTGTCATTTGCCGGGCGTGTCGATTTTGAAAATGAAGACGGTAGTCTCGATTCAGTGCTGATTGATTTGAAAGAGCCAGTCGCCTTTATTCCCAGTTTGGCGATACATCTGGATCAAACCGCTAACGATGGTCGTACAATTGACAAACAAAAAGAACTGCCTCCGATATTGTTGCAATTTGGCAAGGGCGAGAAGTTCGACTTCGATCAGTTTCTGCTTAATCATCTGCTTGAGGTGGCGGGTAAGAAGTCGGCGCTAAGAGTGCTGTCTCATGAGTTGGTGCTCTACGATACCCAGGCGCCTGCGTTGCTTGGTTTGGAGAAGCAATTCATTGCCTCGGCGAGACTGGATAATCTGCTCAGCTGTTATCTTTGTTTAAACGCTTTGATTGACAGTGAGAATGACTTTGCCAGTGTGCTGGTATGTAACGACCATGAAGAAGTTGGTTCAGTATCGACCTCCGGTGCGGCAGGACCCTTCCTGAAATCTGTATTGGAACGTATGCTTGCTGCAGAGCAGGCCAGCAACGAAGACTTCGGTAGAGCAATGCTGCAGTCAGTAATGCTCTCGGTTGATAATGCCCATGGATCTCATCCAAATTTCTCAGACAAACATGATGACAAACACAGCCCCTTGTTGAATGCCGGGCCCGTGATCAAGATTAATGCGAATCAGCGATACGCAAGTAACAGCCAATCTATTGCCTTGTTTAAATCGCTTTGCAATAAGCTAAACATAAGCCATCAGTCATTTGCTATGCGAAGTGATATGGCTTGCGGCAGCACAATCGGCCCGATAACCGCCGCCGCTTTAGGAGTCAATACGGTCGATGTGGGCGTAGCCAGCTTTGCTATGCATTCCATTCGTGAGTATGCCGGTGTTGAAGATGCGCGTTCGTTGGCGAAGGTTGTTTCTGCGTTCTATAGTCGTTGATACTGCGTTAGCCCATAGCAAAACCAAGCGTCTCATCGCTTCTGCTTTTTCAAATCCCGAATTAGAAATCTTGCTGGACTGATGCTATTGATCATGGATTTGCTCAATGGCAGATTGTCTCCGTTGATCAATGCAGCCAGAAATTCACCGCTTAGAGGACAGCTGGCCAACCCATTGGAGCCATGTCCCACATTAATATACAAACCGGGCAAGTAGCTACCATTGTTCTGGAAAGCTGCATTGGCATTCTTGCCGAGCTGCGCGTATGTGTCTCGCATGGCGATCGTATCTGCCAGCATGCCAACTACCGGCAGATGGTCGATTGAGTTGCAGCGTTGAGATACACGATCGGCTACAGCTTCTGAGCCTAAAAAAGCGCTATCGGCGAAGTTGTCCGCCGCCAACCGCAGATTATTCAAATTTTCTTCTGCGCGGCTGCTTGAATCTGAATTATCACTGGAGTAACTGGCCGATACGACATGGCTTTCTTGTTTGAGCGGGAACACAGTACGCTCTCCACTCACTACTGTTTTTAAACAACGGCTTTTGCGGCTGCCTTGCAGCTCGGTGATCTGACCGCGCACACTCAACAGTGGCAGTTCCCGGCATTGGGCAAATTGCTGAGCGGCGTAACTGTTGGCGATAATGACGACTTCGCTCCGTATAAGCTCGCTTTTATTAAGCCCAGGGTCACGAGTTCCAAGTGACCAGGTATTTTTGCCGGCTTCAATGGCCGTGACAGGACTGCTCAGCACAAGCGCAATATTCGGATGGGAAAGATACGCCTGACAAAGAGACTCGGGGTTGATCCAGCCGCCAGTCGGGATATGCCAGGCCGACTCACTTAACGGGACACCCGCTTTCTCGCTGGCTTCGGCCAAGGACAGTGGTCTGACTATTTGCTCGGCGTACAGTGCGGCCAAGTCTTCGGCACGTATCGCATTACGTTTGTTCATTGCGCTGTTGAGTTGTAGTACCCCGCAGTCATGCCACTCTACCCCGGCTTCCTCTCTGAGCTTATGAAATTGTCTGCTGGCAAACAGGAAGCTGTGCAGGAAGAACTGCGCAGGGCTGCCAGGGGTTTTAAAAAAGCGACAGCGCAGCGCCAATTGATTATTCCCGGAAGCCCCTGCCACTGGTCTGTCTGCGCTATCAAATACAGTGACCTGCCATCCTCTCTGCGCGAGGCTGTAAGCCGTGCTGCAGCCGGCAAGACCGGCGCCGATGACCACAGCCTTTCTGTGCCTGGCAGTAAACCCGGGAAGTTCGAACCAGGGTTCCGGCTTTATTGCGTCTGGGAATTTTGAGTCAGTGTTACTTGCGACGCTGGACGTGGCTCTGCTGGCATGCAACATATGCCGTTTCTTGCCGTGACCGGGTAATTTCTCAACGGCAAAGCCTGCCGCTGTTAGTGCATGTCTTACCGTGCCGGCGACACTGTAGGTACTAAGCGTAGTGTTTTGATTGCAGGTTTTAGCGATTAGCTGAAACAGGCGCGGCTCCCAAAGCGCTGGATTTAAGCGCGGACTGAAGCCGTCCAAAAACCAGCAATCGATTGTTGCGCTGATTTCTGCATAACGTGATTCAAGTTGCTGGAAAGCATCCCCGTAGTACAGGTCCAGGGTGATATTGTGATTCAGGCAAAGACGATGACAGCCGGCGCTATGCTCTGGATAATATTGCTGCAACTCATGGCTTTGTGCCGCGAGCTCTGGCCAACGTTGATGTATTTTCTGCAGCTGCGCATTCGACAGCGGGTGCTTCTCAAAGGCGAGGTAGTTTAAACGTGAAGGTCGCTGGCTGGTTTCGGACCAGAGCTTGGCTACCTGCATGAAGTTTAGTCCACTACCAAAACCCAGTTCCGCGATGCTGAAGGCTTGAATGGCGTCTGCAGAATCAGCCCAGCGCTGCAACAGATTATTGCCCTCGATAAATACATGCTGACTCTCCGCGAGCTCATCGTCTCTGGAGTAATAAACGTCTTCATACCGGGAAGAATAGGGGAGACCAGAATCGAGCCAACTTAAGCTGGCATTTTTTATCTTCATTGCTGCCTGGGGTTCTTCTATCGATTGATTTGCGAAAGCAGAGCTTCGGCTTATCCGGGAGAGCTAGCCAATGCTCTGCTTCGGCTTCTGGCCTTCCTGCTCTGGCTCACTGCTGCAGATTACCCTGTATTTCGATGACGGCCTATCTCAATTGCTAACTATCTCAATGGCTAACTATCTCAATGACTAGCTATCTCAGCTTGGTATTTCAACCTTCTATTTCAACTTTCTATTTCAATTACGGCACAGAGAAGCGCTTAATAATGCTGGAGCGGCGTTAATCTGTCACAGCTATTTTCTCTGCTGCTTTACTGAGCTGACAAATCCACTGGATATTGAGGTAAAATGCAGCTTTCCCGAATGAAGTGGGCAGGATGCAGCAAGATGTTGGAAATTAACGGCCAGTTAGCAAAGTTAAAAGAGTTAAGTGTAAGAACCGATAGCCTCCGGGGGTATCTTTGACTACGAGCTGAAGAAGGAGCGGCTGGTTGAAGTAGAGATGGAGTTAGGCGAGTCATCGATATGGGATAAACCCGAGTATGCGCAGGCCCTGGGCAAGGAAAGAGCGAGCCTGGAAGCCGTGGTTAATACCGTCGAGAAGATGGACTCAGGAATTAGTGATATCTCAGAACTGTTAACTCTGGCCCAGGAAGAATCTGATCAGGCGCTATTTGATGCGGCGATCAGGGATATCGGGCAGCTAGAGGCAGGTCTGGAAGTGCTGGAATTTCGTCGCATGTTCTCAGGCGAGATGGATTCAGCCAATGCTTATTTAGATATACAGGCAGGCTCCGGAGGCACCGAGGCGCAGGACTGGGCAGAAATGTTATTGCGTATGTATCTGCGCTGGGCCGAGCACAAGGGCTTTAAAACAGACTTAGTGGAAGTATCCGGCGGCGACGTTGCCGGTATCAAGAGTGCAACGCTACAGATCAGTGGTGATTTTGCCTTCGGATGGTTGAGAACAGAAACCGGTGTGCACCGTCTGGTTAGGAAGTCTCCTTTCGACTCCGGCAGTCGACGCCATACATCGTTTGCGTCGGTCTTTGTCTCGCCCGAGATTGACGATGACATACAAGTGGATCTGGATATGTCAGTAGTAAGAATAGATACCTACCGATCCAGTGGGGCTGGAGGACAGCATGTTAACAAGACCGATTCCGCGATTAGATTGACCCATGAACCCAGTGGCATTGTGGTGCAGTGTCAGAGTCAAAGGTCTCAGCATAAGAATAAGGACATGGCAATTAAGCAATTGAAGGCGAAATTGTATGAGCTGGAGGAGCTAAAGCGTCGGGAAGAAAAGCAGGATATAGAAGAGTCGAAGGCGGATATTGGCTGGGGTAGTCAGATTAGATCCTATGTGCTGGATGCCTCACGTATAAAAGATCTTCGAACCAATGTAGAAACAAGCAATACTGGTGCCGTGCTCGACGGGGATCTGGATAAATTTATAGAAGCCAGCTTGAAGATGGGGCTGTAGTTGAAAGAGGCATGTTGAAATAGGCAGTTGAAAGAGGCATGTTGAAATAGGCAGTTGAAAGAGGCATGTTGAAATAGGC
>JABMOK010000013.1 GCA_013204155.1 Pseudohongiella sp.
GATACAAGCGTCATGAAATGATGCATAGCCAGCCCCCTCAGGTCTCGTCAGGCTCGGCCGTTTGCAAGGCAACTTCGTAGAGTCGATTTTTTCTGGCCCCGGTAATCTGACTGGCAATAGCTACCGCCTTTTTCATCGATACCTCATCGCGTAATAGCGTTACAATTTCCAAGGCTTGCTGTTGCTTGCGCGCTTCTTCCTGTTCCTCGTCACAGCCCGCCACGATGACAACGAACTCTCCCTTCTGATGATTACTATCTTGCTCAAGCCACGCGACACAGTCAGCGGCGCTACCCAAAAAATGGGATTCGAACAGCTTGGTCAGTTCGCGCGCAATAAAAATCTGCCGCTGAGAGCCAAATACGTCGCGCATATCTTCTAAACTGGCAATTATTCTATGGGTAGATTCATAGATAACAATGGTGCGCTTCTCTCTTGCCAATGCTTGCAACTGCTTCTGTCGCGCGCCGCTTTTGCCGGATAAGAACCCCTCAAATACAAATCGATCCGTAGGCAGGCCTGCCACACTCAGAGCCGCGGTCATTGCGCTTGCGCCAGGAATAGGGATTACCGCACTACCCTGCTGCCGGGCGAGGAGAACCAGCTTATAACCAGGATCAGAGATCAGGGGTGTACCGGCATCGGAGATAAGCGCGATAGATTGCCCTGATTGAAGCTTGCTCAGGATCTTCCTGATGGCGCTCTCACTTGAAAAGTCATGATGAGAAACCAATGGCGTATCAACCTGGATACTTTGCATCAGCCTCTTACTATGGCGGGTATCTTCTGCCGCTATCAACTGTACAGACTTCAGGATGTCGATTGCCCTACGAGAAATATCATCGAGATTGCCGATTGGTGTCGCCACGATATAGAGAATGCCCAATTCGCTCATTTACTGCTCTTTGCCCGATTTTGTTGAATTATTTGTGCTAACGGCGAGAATTTTAAGAGTATCGCTCACTTATGCTTTCTGAACAGCTATCATTCGGACTTCACGCTGATTTCCTTAATAAATTGCTGTCCATTCTTAACTGTATTAGTCTTCTAGGGCCCCCTGGCTGAATAGCGCAACTTAGCAGACAAATCAAATAGCAGAAAGATGAAATTACCACTTAACTCATTCTCGCGACTGGCGCTGATGCTTCTGTTGCTAGCCCTCTATGCTTGCGGCACGGCACCTGTGGCACCCGTCGAAATACAGCCACAAACTGATCCTGTAACAACTGCCATCGATGCGTTATTAAGCAGTGCCAGCCGTAGCTCTGGGTCAGCCGCCACGACACTTACCCTTCAAGCATTGGAGGCGATGTTAAATGCCGATATGCTGATTCGAGCCAGCAATCTAGCGCAACAAATCAACGATCTCGACGACTTGCCCCTCGAGCTACAACTTCGAGCCGCCTTAGTCCAGGCTGAAATCGCTCTTCGGCAGCAGCAGCCCGATGTCGCGTTGCGCTGGCTGACAGGCTCTGCCGGGGCACAAATCGTTATTCAATTTGCAGACCAGCCTGAGTTGCAACAAGACTACTATCTTAAATTGGGAAATGCGTACCGAAACAGTGGAAGCTATCTAGAAGCCGCGAGCGCCTATCTCGAAGTCAGCAAGCTGACTCAAGCCAACCCGAATCAAACCGTCCATGATCAGGTATGGGCTAGCCTGAACAAGCTGAGTGACGAAGCATTAGGTGATTTTGCCTCGACTACCAATAGCTACGAGGCAAGAGGATGGATCGAACTGGTTCGTGTCGTCAGATCGGAACAATACAATATAAAGAGTCAACTAGACTCTATTACACAATGGCGCCGTATCTGGAGCCAGCACTCAGCCTCTAATCAACTCCCCTCAAGCCTGAGCAGGCTGCAGCAAACATGGGAACAAAGGCCCCGACATATAGCACTGATCTTGCCGCTACAGAATGCTATTGGTAATGCTATCCAGGAAGGATTCTTGAGTGCCTACTATCAGGCTCTGGGTGTTTCCCGAGAGGTACCACGTATCTCAGTTTATGACAGTAGTGACGCCACTTCCATCTATCCAATTTACGACGAAGCGGTTGCCAGTGGTGCTGATTTGATTATCGGGCCCCTCGATAAATATTTGGTCAATCAACTGCAACAACTGGACGACCTTCCAATTCCAACACTCGCGCTTAATTATGCCGATGAGGCCAGCACAAATTCGTCCAATCTAGTGCAATTCGGACTCGCTACCGAAGATGAAATTCAGCAAGCGGCCACCCTTGCCTGGAACGCAGGCCACAGAAATGCGGCCATCATTACCCCTCAGGCGGATAATTATCTGCGCCTGCAAAATACATTCGCAGAAATCTGGTTGAACAAGGGCGGCAGACTGGTATCACGATCAACATTCAGTGGAGAAAACGACTATTCAGACGTCATTAAAAGAGTCATGGCCATCGACTCAAGCGAAGCAAGAGCCGATAGCTTGCTGGATTTGTTGCCACGAACCAACATGGAATTTACCCCTCGCCGGCGCAATGATATCGACTTTATTTTCCTGATTGCCAATCCAGGACAGGGCAGGCAAATCAAACCGACTCTCGCGTTTTACTTTGCCGGGGACATTCCGGTGTATGCCACGGCGTCAATATATGACGG
This sequence comes from Pseudohongiella sp., assembly GCA_013204155.1. Classification (GTDB taxonomy): domain Bacteria; phylum Pseudomonadota; class Gammaproteobacteria; order Pseudomonadales; family Pseudohongiellaceae; genus UBA9145. The sequence goes on from JABMOK010000013.1 coordinate 2,623, forward strand.
CCTGAATAATCAAAGCACAAATCAGGATCTGAATGGTATTGTGTTCACTACCGAGCCATGGGTATTAAACTCAAGCGATCCATTAAAGACCGAAATCACTTCGAACCTGCGCCCCGTCCAAGGCACATTGCAACGGTTGCGGGCCATGGGTATCGATAGTTTTCGCTTATATGCTCGACTACGACAATTCGCAGACAAGGAAATCGATAGCTTGCAGGGAGCCACCGGCACCCTGAGCATGAGCGAAAACGGGATCATACATCGCAATCTGGATGTTGCCCGTTTTGTCAATGGGATAGCTACAGAAGCAGAAAGCTCCAGCAACGACTCTAACTGAACTATTAAGTACATCAGGTTTCGGCCACAAGGATGTGAGCATCGTCAACACTGAAAAAAATCAGAACAGCCGCCTGTTCGGTAAAAAGCAGGAGTCGCACGCGGCCGCTTATTTAAACAAAAAGGGCTTGAAACTTATCCAGAGCAACTACCAATGTCGCCGTGGTGAGATTGATCTGGTGATGATCGATAATCAGCAGCAATTGGTATTTGTTGAGGTTCGCTACCGAAGCCGGCAATCATTCGGGACTGCCGTAGAGACAATAGGGCGAAGCAAGCAACAAAAAATTCGCAGCAGTGCCGCCTACTTCCTGCTGGAGAACCCCGAATTCCAGCATTTAATGTGTCGATTTGACGTTGTTGGCATATCGCCATTACCTGGATCTTGCAGACTCCGGTTTGACTGGATAGCAAATGCATTCTTTTGAAACTTTACTGGTAAATTATCAGTCTACTGGTCAGTAGCCAAAAGAAGCACGAGATTGGCTTAAACAGCGGTATATATTGGCCGATATTATAGAATTATTCGAACACTCTACTACTTTTTCACGAGAACTCATTGGATGGAATTACTAGATCGAATCAGCAGTCATTTTCGCGATAGCATTGCGGTCAAGCAACAATCGGCCGAGGAATTGCCAGCTCCGATTCACAGAGCTGGCGAGGCTATGGTGCAAAGTTTGCTCACCAACCGAAAAATATTATGTTGCGGAAATGGCGGGTCGGCTGGTGATGCTCAGCACTTCTCCGCCGAGCTACTCAATCGCTTCGAAAAAGAGCGGCCGGGATTGCCAGCGATCGCCTTAACGGCCGACAGCTCCACAATAACAGCGATCGCAAACGACTATAACTACAATGAAATATTTTCAAAACAAGTTAGTGCGCTCGGTCAAGCTGGCGACATATTGCTGGCCATCTCAACCAGTGGCAATTCGGAAAATGTCGTCGAAGCGATTAAAGCCGGGCATGAAAGGCAAATGACTATTGTCGCCATGACCGGTAACGATGGCGGCTCTATAGCTAACTTGTTATCCGATCAGGACATTGAAATCCGCGTACCATCGGATAGAACTGCACGCATACAAGAAGTTCATCTGGTCGTCATTCACTGTCTTTGTGACTTTATCGATACTCAACTATTCGGAGGAGATACCCTGTGAATTTTCAAAAAGTCTTACTTATCCTGCTTATTTTGCTTACTTCTTCCTGCACTACAATTCTTGTGAAAACCACAGGCGAACAAGGTATTTCAGAAGACCCAACCGAACGCACGACCGGTGCTGTGATTGAAGATCAGTCTATAGAAACTAAAATAATTGTGAATATGAAATCTCAAGAGCCTGCATTTCAACAGGCCGATTTCAACGTGATAAGTCATAATGGCGTAGTATTGCTAGTAGGGCAGGTAGGGTCAGATCAGCTAAAGGCACGAGCCACCCAAATCGCAAGCCAGGCCAGTACAAAGATCAAACGAATTCACAATGAACTTGAGGTCGCTGGAAAAGCCGGTCTGCTAGCACGCAGCAACGACACCTGGATTGCAACCAAGGTACGTACTCTCATGTTCGCAAACAGCAAAGTGCCATCATCTCAAGTTAAAGTGATAGCCGAGAATGGCTCAATTTATCTGATGGGCTTAATCAGTCAAGCAGATGGAGATTACGCGGCCAATCTGGCGCGGAATGTATCCGGAGTTACCCGGGTCGTTAAGGTATTCGAATACATCAATTAGATTGAAGCCTGAAATACCGTCTTACTTCACTACTCGAAGCGCCGGTTTCTTCTTCGGGCTTGACAGCTGCGATGCGGATCCCGCTGATTTACTGGAATTGTCAGTGCCGGATGGACTTGGTGGTCGTGGCGTACGACCATCGGCATCAAAGATCATCCCCTGCCCGTTCTCTTTCGCATAAATCCCCATTACCGAAGAAATAGGAACAAACACACGTTTAGGTATACCGGCAAAACGGCCATCAAACTCAACAGCCTCATCTCGAATAAATAAATCCTGCACAGCCGAGGGAGCGATATTGAGTATTATCTGCCCGTCTTTTACATGTTGCTGAGGAACTTCCACACCATCCTCAAAAGCGTTAACTACGATATACGGCGTACAGTCATTCTCTAAAATCCAATCATAGAGCGCCCTAACAATATATGGTCGGCTCGAAGTCATAGTCGTGATCCCGCTCGCAGCATATTGCGTGTCACTATCAAATCATTTCTTTTTCTTGCTCGGAAAAACTCGCCAATACTGAATCCCTTTCAAATAAACGATCTCTGTATTCGAGCAATGGCTTCGTTGTCTTGTTCTTTGGAATCTCGATCCCCATGACCGGAAGACGCCATAATATGGGAGTTACGCAACAATCAACAATTGTAAATTCGTCGCTCATGAAAAATGGTTTTTCACCAAAAATTGGTGCAATAGAGATTAAACTTTCGCGCAGTTCTTTCCGCGCCTTATCCAATTGGGCTGGAGTTCCAGATGCATTCATAATCGCATCCACTTTTTCGCACCAATCTTGTTTAATACGGTATATCCAAAGCCTGCTTTGTGCCCTGGCGACAGGATAGACCGGGAACAACGGAGGATGGGGGAATCGCTCATCGAGATACTCCATCATGATATCCGCTTCATACAAGACCAAGTCACGATCGACTAGCGTTGGCAGGGTATTGTATGGATTCAAAGATGCCAGATCTTCCGGTTTGCTCTCCGGATCCACATCAATAGTTTCTACTGTAACGCCCTTTTCTGCGAGAACGATCCTAACCCGATGGCTATAATGACTCGTGCCATCCGAATAAAACGTCATGGAAGACCTTTTCGCTACCACGCCCATATTAATTCCTCTAATCGAACATTTAGTTATTCGTTGTTATGCTGACAGTATGTTTTTATTAAAACTGCAGGCTAAAGCTTATTAGTGGTAATCCTTTCTAAATTCACGGCCCAACAAAACAGTGAGAACATAAAGAACACCAAGTAATAGTAAAACCCAGATGCCAATCTCTTGCCGTCTGGCTCTAATTGGCTCGCCAACGTAGTAGAGAAAATTCACCAATTCGGCTACCGTCGTATCGAACTCTTCTGCACTAAGCGATCCGGTCCCTGCTACATGACTGAGCTCACAATGGCTTGCATCTTCTTCGCCGTGAGCCTCGCATGTCACGTCACCCTGCAGTTCGTGTAGCACATTCGGCATAGCGACGTTGGCAAATAATTTATTATTGGTTCCAAATTTTTTCGTATCATCCGCGTAGAATGATTTCAGATAGGTATACAGCCAATCGGCACTGCGCACCCGACCAATAAGCGTCAAGTCCGGAGGGGCGGCCCCAAACCAGGCCTCGGCATCATCCTTGGACATTGAATTAGTGATCAAATCCCCGATTAAAGAATCATCGAAGATCAAGTTTTCCACTACCAACTCGTAGGGAATCTCCAGATCATCGGCCGTACGCGCATAACGTGCATAGCCAAGCTCATGACAGCTGGAGCAATAATTCATGTAAGTCTTGAAGCCACGCTGCAATGGCGCCTTGTCATCAAAACTGGTCTGAACATGCGCAAGCTCAAGATTCGCCTCTGAGCCTTCTGCCTCTTCCGAGACCAGCATCAACGGTAACACTACCAGCAGAATCAATAACAAGATGCTTCCCAGCAATTGCGGGTAGCTGATAAAGCGGCCCGTCACTCGCTCAGGCGGCTGAGTAGTTTGCTCTTTTCGCGTGTACCACGGCATGGCGAAAAAATAAGAAAAGTAGATGAATGTCATTAACTGCGCCATCAGAGTCTTCGCCGGACTCACAGACTGCGTCCCCAGAACCCCAAGCACCAGGAAGCTCATTAGGAACAATAACAGTGCGATACGGCTAAACCAGCCCTTGTAGCGCATGGACTTCACCGGACTCTTGTCCAGCCAGGGCAGTACAAATAAAACAGCAATGGCGCCAAACATCACCAACATGCCCCAGAATTTGGCATCGATGCCAAACAGCGGATAAGTCACCGCACGCAACATCGAATAGAACGGGGTGTAATACCAAACCGGCGGCACATGCTCCGGTGTTTTCAGAGAATTCGCTTCCTGAAAGTTAGCGACCTCAAGAAAATAACCACCCATCTCTGGAGCGAAGAAAACAATCGCACAGAAAACAAACAAGAACAGCACGATACCGGGAAGATCATGGTAAATCGTGTAATACGGGTGAAATGGAACGCCATCGAGCGGAATGCCATTAGGTCCTTTGTGCTTCTTGATCTCTATACCATCAGGGTTGTTGGAACCGACTTCATGCAGGGCAAGCAAATGCATAACCACAAGAGCCAGCAACACAATCGGCATGGCGACCACGTGCAGGGCAAAGAATCTGTTCAGCGTCGCGCCAGAAATCAGGTAGTCGCCTCGCACCCAGACCAATAAGTCATCGCCGATGACAGGAATCGCCCCGGCCAGTGAAACAATCACGTTCGCACCCCAGTAGGACATTTGTCCCCAAGGCAGCACGTAACCCATGAAACCTTCCATCATCAGAATAAGATAGATTGCCATACCGAAAACCCAGATTAACTCCCGAGGTTTTTGATAGGAACCGTACATCAAGCCACGAAACATATGCACATAGACTACGAAGAAGAACGCCGAAGCTCCGGTTGAATGCAAATATCTTAGCAACCAGCCCCACTCGACATCCCGCATGATGTACTCAACAGAGGCGAACGCGGCCTCAGAACTCGGCGTGTAATTCATGGTCAACCAGACACCGGTAAGTAACTGCAGCACTAAAACAACCAGAGAAAGAACGCCGAAGTAATACCAAAAATTAAAATTCTTCGGAGCGTAGTATTCGCTCATGTGCTTTTTCCAGGCCGTCATAATAGGCAACCTGGCATCAGTCCAGTCACGCAGACCGATCAGGCCGGAAATAAAGCGACCCGGTTTACTTGTATCATTCATACCGCTATCTGTATCGCTCATGCCGCAGTCTCCTCATCAATACCAATCACCAGCACATCATCGCCCTCGAACGAGTAAGGCGGAACTTCCATATTTCGAGAAGACGGCGAGCCACTGTAAACACGACCCGCGAGATCAAACCGGGACCCGTGACAAGGACAAAAGAAGCCACCGCGCCATTCTGCATCAAACGGCTGTGCCCTCAATTCAATATGCGGTGTTGGCGAGCAAAATAAATGCGGACAAAGACCCACCAGAACCAGCAGATCCGGAGTCCGGGAACGGGTCGCATTTTGCGCGTAGTCAGGCTGTTCTGGCTCTTTGGAATCTGGATCCGTCAGTCTATCCAGGTCTTCATTAAGCGCGCTAAGCAGTTCTTCAGAGCGCTTGACGACAAAGATAGGTCGACCACGCCAGGCAGGTATTGGCCCGAGCATCTCACCTACTTGCAGTCTACTAATATCAATTCGAACAGGGGCGCCGGCAGCTCGTGCCTTTGCGCTCGGATTCCAGGACCCGATAAAAGGGACTGCGGCCCCAACAACTCCGGCAGCTCCCACAACCGAAGTTGACCCCACTAAAAACCGTCTACGGCCAGCATTAGTACTGTCGTCAGTCACCGTAACTTTCTCCTTGAGAACAAGTTTGTCATTTGAATTATCCCCCCTCTGTGGCGGGATAGATCGCGAGGTTGAGCGATGCTGCCGTGTCAGCTCAGCAAAGCGCGTGAATGTTAGTCAATTTTGCGCTTTTATTCAAGTGGGGGCTCCCTCTAAATATGATGTATCGCATTGAAAATAAAAAGAAATAAATATTTTTCCACGGACAAAAAAAACGCCGAACTCGAAACCGGAGTCGGCGTTTTTCAAAATCAAATCTTTTATCGCTTGGAAAACTGTGGCTTCTTGCGAGCTTTGCGCAATCCAACCTTTTTACGCTCTACTTCACGCGCATCACGGGTTACAAAACCAGCCTTTCTAAGCGCAGGCCTCAGTTCCCCGTCATAGACCATCAGGGCGCGCGTAATTCCATGCCTGATCGCACCAGCTTGACCGAAGCTGCCGCCGCCACGAACCGTGACCTTAATATCAAACTTCTCAACCATTTCAACCAATTCAAGTGGCTGTTTAACGATCATACGCGCTACTTCGCGGCCAAAATAACCATCCAAAGGCCGGCTATTCACGGTAATAGCACCGCTTCCATTGGTCAAATAGACTCTGGCTGTCGATGTCTTGCGTCGGCCAGTGCCATAATATTGCGTGGTAGACATTGCTTAAGCTAACCTCTTTATAGTTGAACTGTCTGTGGTTGCTGGGCGCTATGAGGATGCTCGGCTCCAGCATAGACCTTGAGTTTCTTAAACATTGCTCGCCCCAAGGGGTTCTTGGGAAGCATCCCTTTAACCGCTAATTGAATCACTCGCTCAGGCGCTTTTTCTTGCAATTTCTCGAAAGAGATCTGCTTCAAGCCTCCCGGAAACCCGGAGTGAGCGTAATAAATTTTATCCGTTGCTTTCTTGCCGGTTACTTTTACCTTGTCAGCGTTGATTACGACAATAAAATCGCCCGTATCAACGTGAGGCGTGAATTCCGGCTTGTGTTTGCCACGCAAGCGAGTGGCTATTGCTGTAGCCATGCGGCCCAGTGTTTGGCCGTCTGCATCTACAAGCAGCCAGTTCTGATCAATTTCGTGGGGTTTTGCGCTATATGTCTTCATCTGTCTTTCGATAGGCTTTGCTTTAAGGAGCGCGAATACTACCGGAGCAATGTCAAATATTCAAGCGAATTCCAGCATCAAATCCAGATTAATCGGCAGCCAGAAAATACGCCAATTTCAGCAATAATGAGTAGACTCTAATAAGTCGCCGCGCAAAAAACCGCAAAGCTCTGGATCCAGGCCTAGGCCCGGTGCTGATAACCCAGATATTCCTGCGATTGCATTTCCCATAACCTGGAGCGAGTTCGCTCAAACTCAAAACCCAGTTGCTGTCCTTGATATAAAGTCTGAATCGGGGCATCGGCGGCTATAATGAGTTTTACCCGGCGGTCGTAAAGTTCATCTACCAGGCTAATGAAGCGCCGCGCGCTATCGTTACGCGTCTCGTCAAGCTGAGGCACAGCGCTTAACAACACAGCGTGGTACATCTTGGCCAACTCCACATAGTCAAAAGCACTGCGTGGCCCCTCACATAAATGCTCAAACTCGAACCAGACCACATCGTCCGCGCAATAACGGGTTTGCAGTTTCCTTTCGAGCAGCTCGATAAATCCCCCTTCCCTGATTTCTGTTTTGTCCGGCGTCAGGTCACGGAAACAGCTTAATAGCCGCTGCTCCGTTGTTTCTACTATAGGGCAATGGTAGAGAGTGGCCTGGCTCAAACTGCGCAAACGATAATCCACACCGGTTTGAATTTCGATCAGCTGGGTATGGCGCTTTATCAACTCGATTGACGGTAGAAAACGATCTCTTTGAAGACCGTTTTCATAAAGCCTGTCTGGCGCAATATTTGACGTGGCCACCAAAACGACCTGGCGTCGCATCAGAGCATCCAGCAAGCCCGCAAGAATCATGGCATCAGCAATGTCCTGTACGAAAAATTCATCGAAACAGAGCACTTTCGCCTCATCCGCTATTTTATCGGCAACCCGTTCCAGCGGATTTTTCTCCCCTTGCAAGCGCCCCAGATCTCTGTGCACCCGCTGCATGAAGCGATGAAAATGGGTCCGCTGCTTTTTCTCCAGCGGCAGGCAGTCATAAAACAAATCCATCAGATACGTTTTCCCTCTGCCTACACCCCCCCATAGATACAAACCCTGAATTACAGCCCTGGATTCACCCGAACCTGCCCACCCCCGTCGCCATCGCTGCAGTCGAGAGATCAAGGATCTGCTTTCCTGCTCGCGGGATAGCAACCCATCGAATAGCGCTTGCAGGCTAGATACCACTCGCAACTGGGCTTCATCGGCAATAATCAGCTTGTTCTGCAAATCTTGATCGTAGCGCTGCTGTGGATTCATAGTGATCAAAATTCAGGGTTGTGAAAAATTCATCGTTACAGCAGATTCAATTGCTACAACTTCTCAGGCCGGAGAAATTTCCAGGCCGCGAAAAGCAAACATATTCTAGGCTATCTGCATGGATGACAACCACTAATCGGCATTAATACGCCAAACATCAATCCCTGCAGCGTGATCGCTAACAAAGTTTGCTAAAAGATCGCAGGCAATTAAGGTATACTTTGGCCCTGCCTGTGCTGACAACTGGCAAGATATTAAGCCGCTAATTGAGAGAATGGAAAAGAGGCATTAACGCTAATGATTTGGTTAACAGCAATTGCGTGTCTGGCCGTGGGGATTGTGCTGGGAGTGATTTTCGCCAGCCGATTAAACGCCAGCCCGTCTCGCGTTCAGGAATTGGAAAATCAGATTCGCAACTTAAAAGAGAGCCACGGCAGCTATCGCGACAATGTCAGTGATCATTTCAGCATGACAGCCGATCTGTTCCAGCATATGACCGAGAGCTACAAAGAGGTGTACCAGCATCTCGCCAGCGGAGCGCAAGATCTTTGCTCCGACGACGTTGCCAACAAATTACTCCCGGCAGGTTCCGATGCCGTATTTGACAACAATGTCGAAACAGCCACCAATAACGGCTTGATACCACCTAAAGATTACGCGACGAAACAAACCCCAGGTCAGAAGGGTGCTCTGTCAGAAGACTTTGGGCTGAGAAAATCGAAACTGATGATCGATGAAGACACCCCAACGCAGGCCAATTAACAGCTCTCGGCTCCGGCCAATCCAATCCAACAAAGTCTACAATTGACTTAGCCTTCGGCAAAAGTGATGTAATAACATGTCAGAATACAACTTAACCCACCTAAAACAACTCGAAGCAGAAAGCATTCACATAATTCGAGAAGTTGCAGCGGAATTTGATAAGCCAGTAATGCTCTATTCCATCGGCAAAGACTCTGCCGTAATGTTGCATCTGGCGCTTAAAGCATTTTACCCAGGCAAACTCCCGTTTCCCCTCCTGCATGTCGATACCACGTGGAAGTTTCGAGAAATGATCGAATTCCGCGATCAACAAATAAAAAAACTCGGCCTCGAGATGATCGTGCATATTAACCAGGAGGGAGTGGATGCCGGAATCGGACCATTCACCCACGGTAGCGAGAAGCATACCGACATCATGAAAACCCAGGGGCTGAAACAGGCGCTGAACAAATACAAATTCGATGCCGCATTTGGCGGCGCGCGTCGGGACGAAGAAAAATCTCGCGCCAAGGAGCGGGTATTCTCTTTCCGGGATAAGAATCATGTTTGGGATCCAAAGAACCAAAGGCCGGAGTTGTGGAATATCTATAACTGCAAAGTCAACAAGGGGGAAAGCATCAGGGTATTCCCGCTTTCAAACTGGACTGAACTGGATATCTGGCAATACATTTATTTAAGTAATATCGATATCGTGCCCCTGTATTTCGCCAAGCCCCGACCCGTAGTCAATATTGATGGCGTGGATATTCTGGTCGATGACGATCGGATGCCGATTGAAGAAGGGCAAAAAATTGAAACCAAATCTGTTCGCTTCCGTACGCTGGGTTGCTACCCATTAACCGGCGCCGTCGAATCTACCGCAACAACCTTGCCGGAAATTATTCAGGAAATGCTGCTAACCACCAGCTCGGAGCGTCAGGGGAGACTCATAGATTCCGATTCAGCCGGTTCGATGGAAGAGAAAAAACGCAAAGGCTACTTTTAACACTGGCAAAACAAGCGCAATTTAATGCACGAGAATTATAATTAGATGTCACATCAATCAGAATTAATCAGCACTGATATCAACGCCTATCTTGCACAGCATGAACGCAAGGAGCTATTGCGCCTATTGACTTGCGGCAGTGTCGATGATGGCAAGAGCACGCTTATTGGCAGGCTTTTACATGATTCCAAGATGATCTACGAAGATCAATTGGCCGCTATTGAGGCAGACAGCGTCAAGTCAGGAACAACTGGCGGAAAAATAGACTTAGCCCTGCTGGTTGACGGTCTACAGGCGGAGAGAGAACAAGGCATAACCATCGATGTGGCATACCGCTATTTCTCCACCGCAAGACGAAAATTTATTATCGCCGATACCCCGGGTCACGAGCAGTATACGAGAAACATGGCCACCGGCGCTTCAACCTGCGATCTGGCGATCATATTGATAGACGCCAGGCATGGCGTTCAAGTTCAGACAAGACGCCACAGCTTTATCGCGTCCTTGCTCGGCATAAAACATATCATCGTCGCCATTAACAAAATGGATTTAGTAGAATATAAAGAGAGCGTGTTCGAAGAAATTAAAAACGATTACATCAAGTTTTCCGAAAAACTCGAGCCGGCCGATTTCCACTTTATTCCTATGTCGGCCCTCGACGGCGACAATGTTGTTAATGCAAGCACGCAAATGCCCTGGCATGAGGGCAAGCCACTTATGTCAATCCTGGAAACCGTTGAGATCTCGGCCGACAGAAATTATTCGGATTTCCGTTTTCCGGTTCAATACGTCAACCGACCTAACCTAAATTTTAGAGGATTCTGTGGCACTGTCGCTTCGGGCGTGGTGCGCAAGGGTGACGAAATTATCGTATTACCCTCAAAGAAAACCAGTCGAATCAAATCCATTGTTACTTTTGATGAAGAACTGGAGTTGGCCCATGCCGCAATGGCCATTACCTTAACCCTCGAAGATGAAATCGATGTCAGTCGCGGCGATGTGCTTGTTCACCCTGAAAATATACCTGCAATGGCAGACAACTTTGAAGCCATCATTGTATGGATGGCGGACAGCCCACTGTTGCCAGGAAAATTGTTCGATTTCAAACTCGGCAGCAAGACGGCAAGTGGCAGGGTAAAAACCGTCCGCAATCGCATCGACGTAAACACTCTACTCGAAATCCCCGCGCCGGGACTGGAACTCAATGAAATAGGTCTGGCCGAAGTTGAGCTCGACGAAATTGTTTGTTTCGACAGTTACAAAGATAATAGATCGATGGGTAATTTCATTATTATTGATCGACTAAGCAACGTAACCGTTGGCGCAGGAATGATTAACTGCGAACAGCAAGCTCAACAGCCCCGCACAGAACCAAGCAATATAATCGTTAGCAAGGAAGAACGCGCCGCACGTTACGGGCAAAAGCCTGTAACAATAATGTTTATAGGCGTCTCGGGTTCGGGTAAATCTACTCTCGCCCATGGCCTCGAAAGAAAATTGTTCGATCGGGGCAGGGTAAGCACCGTGCTTGACGGCAAGACCATGCGTCTGGGGATAAGCAAAGACCTGCCACATGACGCAGAGGGACGAGCAGAAAACTTAAGACGTAGTGCACATATTGCACGCTTTCTAAACGATTCCGGGATTATCTGCTGTGCATCCTTCGTGGCGCCGAATAGCGATTCGCGAGAGCACGCCTTAAGCGTCATAGGCAAAGACAATTGTTATATTGTGTATTTAAACCCGCCAATGGAAGTGTGTATTCAACGCGATCCAAGTGGCTTGTATGCAGCCGCTGACCGCCTGGAGTCCCCGGACATTCCTGGATTATCGTTTCCCTATAGCGCCCCCGAAGTTGCTCATCTGGAATTAGACACAGCCAGGCTATCTGTTGAAGATTGTCTGCAACAAGTCATAAAACTGATGCAGACCGAAGCCATAATCTAAAACTGTTAGCCGCAATCAATGCCGTCCTGTTAACTTGAGATATTCAATGCCTATGACCTTCTTGCAAGAATGCTAGAAGACCTTCACTTCAGTGACAGACATGAATTGGGTGCTCGTTGCTGTGACACGCCGTGAACCCATCCATGGGGGCTCGGCGCCAGCATCCCTGCTGGCGACGGTCACAGCAACGAGCACCCAATTAATGTCCTGCGAGTTAACGGGACCGCATTGACTGAAGCAATAGCTAAACTGCTTCCGAAGAAAATTCCCTAGACCGGATTATCAATGTCGATAAATTGATGTTGCAGAGAATACTTCTCCGCCAGATAATTACCCAGCGCCTGAACACCATACCTTTCAGTGGCATGATGGCCTGCAGCAAAGAAGTGCAGCCCCGCCTCTCGCGCTATATGTACCGTCGGCTCAGATACCTCTCCGGTGATATAGGCATCGACTCTCGCGTCCACGGCAAGCTGTATATGATTTTGTGCTGCACCGGTGCACCAGGCAACAGATTTAATAAGCCCCTTCCCTGCTTCTATACCAAACGGCTCTCGACCCAGACTGTTGGCTAATGCGTTTTTCATCTCAGCAAAACTCATGGCTTCTGCAAGATGAGCCGTCAAGCCAATCGGGTGATTGTTTTGTCTTCCCAGTTCGCCATCCACCTCAAACCCGAGAACTTTTGCAAGCTGTACATTATTTCCAAGTTGATGATGTACATCCAAGGGTAAATGGTAGGCAATCAAATTCATCTGGTGTTTAAGCAGACATTCTATACGGGCTTTTTTTAGTCCGGAAATTGATTGATCTTCGCCGCGCCAAAAATACCCATGATGCACAAGCAATAAATCTGCCTGTTGTTCCGCTGCCGCTTCAATCAGCGCCTTGCAGGCCGTAACCCCAGAGACAATTTTGCTAATCTGGGAACGCCCCTCAACCTGCAAGCCATTAGGGCAATAATCACTGAATAGCTCAGGCTTGAGCAGTTGTTTTAGATCATTTTCAAGCTGTTTGAGGCTTACTGCCATTGGAATCCACCCTAGCAAAGCTGTATATTAGTTCAGGGCAGGTAGAGATCAACTGCAAATGATCAGAGACGCCCTGACTCGACCATAATAACCTTGGTCATAATAACCTTGGTCATAATAACCTTGGTCATAATAACATAGTGTCGCCGCCATCCACCTGGACATGAATATGCGAGCTAGTATTTTTGCACCACGCAAACTGACACAGAATAAATGAGCCGGCTTTCCAACATTCTAAAATTCATTAGCTGGCCAGCGGCCTGCGGTATTCTTATAGCCATCGCAATATTACAATACCAGCAATTACAGCGGCTGAGTATTGCGCTCGCATCTGTTGAGACAATCGAGGTGACCGCACCGGCAACTCTTTCGTTTTCGGAGGCTATCAAGTTAGCCGCGCCCTCAGTTGTCAGTATAAACGATACCTCGTACAACGTAGAGTCGATCGAGATAGCCGCCGAAGACAAGGTAAACCTCCTTTTAGGGGAAAGCGCCAGCCTCGGCTCCGGGGTTATAGTTAGCGAAGCCGGATTTATCCTGACTAATCTGCACGTTATCGACACACTGCTTGATGTCGATACCCAGGTAACGCTAAGCGATGGTCGTACCAGCTCTGCGACCGTAATTGCACTGGACAAGGAAAATGACCTTGCGGTTTTGCATATTAATATGGATGACCTGACTCCCATACAGGTTGGTAGCGAACAAGAGTTGGAGGTAGGAGATATTGTTTTCGCCATTGGCTACCCGAGAAACATCGGCCAATCTGTGTCGCAAGGAATTATTAGCGCACTGACGAAAAACCTGAATTCATCCGTAACAGCCATTCAAACAGACGCCGCCATTAATCCCGGAAATTCGGGTGGGGCACTGATTAATTCGAAGGGCGAACTGGTCGGGATTAATACTTCAATTATCTCCGAATCAGGAAATTCTGAAGGCATAGGCTTCGCCATTCCTGCCGGCTTGGCAATTTCGGTGTTTGAGGAAATGGCTGACGAGGCTGTAGCTACCAACTCCGGGTATCTCGGCGTCATTACCGGCGAAGCATTGAATGCTCAATCCAGCATCTTGTTTTTTGGCGTTGATCATATCAGAGGCATGCTGGTAGAGAGCGTGGATGTTGGCAGCTCTGCGGAAAGAGCAGGCATCAAACCAGGGGATGTTATAACGCACGTAGGAGAAACTTCGGTTATAGATGCGGAAAATATTATGCTTGAAATTCGCAACAAGAGGCCTGGGGACTCAATCGCTGTTGAGGTCTATCGCGATGGCCAAACCTTACTGTTAGCTGCAATCCTTGGCTTTGGGCAAGCCATAATAATTGAGCCATAAAAGATTGAGTTGCTGAGTTCTGGCAATTCCTCAACAAATAGGCCCTTGTATGACTAGTCTTTCGGCTCCAAGCGATACTCTGCCGATAAGGCATGTGCCTGCAGACGTTCATTGCGTGCGAGTTCAGCTGCAGTGACAGCAAGCTTGCTAGCACCCGAGGGCGAACAATTGATAATAGAACTACGTTTCTGAAAATCGTAGACACCCAGGGCAGAAAAAAACCTGGCCGTGCCCGATGTGGGTAGTACGTGACTGGGGCCCGCACAATAATCACCCAGCGCTTCCGCGCTGTACCGGCCCATGAAAATCGCACCGGCATTATCAATGTAATCGATTATCTGTTCCGGCTTGGCAACTGATATTTCCAAATGTTCAGGTGCAATAAAATTGCTCACGGCCGCCGCTTGCTGCATATCCTCAACCAGAATAAAAATACCCCTGTTATTAAGCGATGTGCTGATAATGTCCTTACGCTCCATGTTTGGCAGCAGCTTGTTAATACTGTGGCTAACACGATCCAGAAATGCGGCATCGGTTGTTATTAGAATCGATTGCGCTTGCTCATCATGTTCTGCCTGGGAAAACATATCCATAGCCACCCAGTCCGGATCTGTTTGACCATCACAAATGATGGTTAATTCAGAAGGACCAGCGATCATATCGATGCCTACCTCACCAAACACCAATTTCTTGGCAACCGTAACGAAGATATTTCCAGGGCCGGTTATTTTATCCACCTTCGGCACCGAATTTGTCCCATAGGCTAAAGCACCGATAGCCTGCGCACCGCCTATGGTAAATATCTTACTAACCCCGGCCAGTGCAGCGGCGGCAAAAACCAGCCTGCCTGCTTCCCCATAGGCTGTAGGAACCACGGCAATAATTTCTTTAACCCCTGCGACCTGAGCGGGTATCGCAAGCATGAGCATTGAAGAAGGGTAATTGGCCTTGCCACCCGGAACGTACACCCCGACCCGCTGTAATGGACTAATTTTCTGACCGTACACCGACCCGTCCTGCTCTTCATACTGCCAGGACTGTTGCTTCTGTTTCTCATGATAAGAACGAATTCGATCGGCCGCGTGGCTTAATGCGACTCTTTGTGTTTTTGGCAATGAGTCCAGCGCGGCAAGCATCTGCTCCTGCGAAACCTGCAAATCGTCCATACAGTTCGCCGTAAACTTATCGAAGCGCCTGGTATACTCCAATACTGCCTGATCACCCTTTTCGCGAACAGCAGCGAGTATACCGCTCACCGTGTTGGTGACTTCTTCGGCGACGATCATTTCGCGCTGCAATAGCTGGCCGAGCTGATTCTCAAAATCTGAGTCAGCGGCAGAAAGATGTCTGATGGCTAATGATGAATTAAGCATAATTTGTCAAACTGGATTTCAATAATTTCAGAACTTGCTTCCTGAATTCGCTACCTGCTCTCAACCATTTTCTCAACAGCCTCACGAAGCCGCCCCAAAATTTCCCGGATAAGTGCATTTTTAATTTTCATAGATGCCTTGTTTACAATGACTCTGGAACTGATGTGAGCGATTAATTCTCTCGGCTCAAGCCCATTGGCCACAAGCGTCTTTCCAGTATCTACAATGTCAACAATCGAATCAGCCAAGCCCATAGAGGGCGCAAGCTCAAGCGCGCCATTGAGTTTTATTAATTCAATTTGTTTGCCCTGTTCGGCAAAATATTTTTTTGCGATGTTGGTGAATTTAGTAGCCACTTTGAGCCGGCCCTGAACGGGAGTGGAGCCCACGGGCTCCGCGGTCATTAAACGACACTCTGCAATTTTAAGATCAAGCGGCTCATAAAATCCCTCGTCGCCATATTCGAGCAACAAATCTTTACCGACAACTCCCATATCAGCACTGCCAAACTGGACATAAGTCGGCACATCTGAGCCACGAATCACCATTAACTTTACATTTTCCAGATTGGTATCAAAGATAAGTTTGCGGCTCTCGTTGATATTTTCTGCGGGCACAATGTTAGCCTGCTCAAACAGAGGGAGTACTTCGTCGAGTATGCGACCCTTGGTTAAGGCTATTACCAGCTGTGTGGAATTCATTGCTATAACTTCTCAAGATTGAAGTGTTAAAGGCGGATTGTACTATTTTCAGTGGAATTTGCTTGTAATGAAATCCGCTCAGGATGGAATCCGGCGAATTTGAGCGCCCAATGACTGTAATTTTTCTTCGATACACTCATAACCACGGTCTATATGGTAAATTCGATCAACTGTAGTTTCATTTTCACCCACCAGACCTGCAATGATCAAACTGGCTGATGCCCTCAGATCGGTCGCCA
Organism: Pseudohongiella sp.; assembly: GCA_013204155.1. Lineage (GTDB taxonomy): Bacteria > Pseudomonadota > Gammaproteobacteria > Pseudomonadales > Pseudohongiellaceae > UBA9145. The sequence continues at coordinate 19,316 of JABMOK010000013.1, forward strand.
TAACGGGAGCACCTTTTAGCTTTTCTACACCTTCGACGATTACCGTGTTTCCTTCAACCTTGATTGAAGCACCCATACGGTTCATCTCATGTACGTGCATAAAGCGGTTTTCAAAAACAGTCTCGGTAATAGATCCCGTACCCTCGGCTATGGAATTCAAAGCCGTAAACTGCGCCTGCATGTCCGTTGGAAAAGCCGGGTAAGGAGCGGTTCGAAGCGATACCGATTTCGGTCTTTTCCCATGCATATCCAGATCAATCCAGGTATCACCCACTGTGATATCTGCTCCCGCTTGTTCGAGTTTGCTTAACACGGCTTCAAGAATGTCCGGTCGCGTGTCTTTTACTTTAATGTGGCCTCGAGTTGCTGCGGCGGCAATTAAATAAGTGCCGGTTTCAATACGGTCCGGCATTACCGAATAGCTGCAACCCTTTAACTCACTCACGCCATTGATGATAATGGTACCGCTGCCATGACCGGTAATATCTGCGCCCATCTTAACCAGACAATTTGCCAAATCGACTACTTCCGGCTCTCTCGCCGCATTCTCAATTATTGTCTGACCCTCTGCCAGAGTGGCAGCCATCATCACGTTCTCTGTTCCTGTGACCGTTACCATATCCATGAAGATATGTGCACCCTTCAGTTTGCCATCCACTGAAGCCTTTATGTATCCGTCTTCAACTACGATGTCGGCACCCATTGCCTGCAGGGCACTGATGTGCAAATTTACTGGCCGACTGCCTATGGCACAACCACCGGGCAGCGCAACTTCCGCCTGACCATACCGCGCCAATAGAGGACCCAGCACCAGAATTGAAGCCCGCATTGTCTTAACCAGTTCATAGGGAGCACTAAAATGTTTGATTGAGCTACTATTCACTTCTACATTCATCTTTTCATCGACAATGGGTTCCACTCCCATGCAGCCGAGCAACTCAATCATTGTCGTAATATCGAACAAGTGAGGAAGATTACAAATCTGCACTGTCTCACCAGTGAGTAACGTCGCCGCCAAGATAGGCAACGCCGAATTTTTCGCTCCAGCAATTCGTATCTCACCCTGAAGGCTTACGCCTCCCTTGATTAGTAGTTTATCCATTATTTTTTGCCCAGCAGAAAGTCTGCCATTCAGGAAGTCTTGCTCTCCGCGTCAGTCATCAATTTCATTGTGACCGCGTGAATGGCTCCGCTTTTGATATGCTCATTTAGAATTTTGTAGATAGTTTGCTGTCTGCGTACCGCATTCAAGCCCTCAAATACATCCCCCACAGCAGTGACAAGGTACTTGCCGTCACCACCCTCTACAATAATATTACAATCGGGGAGTTCACTCGTTAACAGCTCGGTTATTTGACTAGCGTCCAATCTTCTACCCCAGTTTATTTCCAGTTATCCAATACCAGATCAATGTCATTATTGTGCTGCGCCATTAACGCTGAAAATTGCGTGAAGTACTGACGACCCAGATTAATTCCAAGCAGACTCAGATTCTTCAATTTCCACTCTTCATTGTCATTTAGAAACATTTGGTACTGCAACTTCATATTTGTATCACCACCACGTAATTCCATGCCAACCACCGTATCGCCTCGTGGGTTCCCATCCGGGTCAGTTGGAGGAAGAAATACCAATTCCTGACCATTGTATGAAACCAGAGACGCACCATAGAACCGGGTAAGAGTAGTCTGCAGGATATCCGCAAAACGCTGCTTTTGTTCATCATTCGCTGAACTGGCAAAACGCGACATAACAACTTCTGCCACCGCCGTGAAATCCACAAAGGTATTCAGCACCCTCTCAACTTCAGAAAAATAGCGCTCACGGTCCGTAACGAATAATTGCTTTGACTCCACCACTGTTTGCAGCAAAGTTTCAACACCCAACTTCGCTGTTTCTATGGCAGATAGGTCCTGCCCGCTAGCCGACAGGGGTATAAGCCCTGCCAGACACCCTGTTAATAGGTATTTTCTTAATGATTTCATTTAGTTATCCCACAATTAAACCTACAGATACCATCTCGGTCACCTGCAGGGAAATAAAACAGTACTAACTATGGATACAAAGACCTGAATATGGACTGAACCCTTACTATAGAAGCTGCGCAGTTTACATCAATTGGGCAGTTCAATAAATTATTACTTGCAAAGCTTTGCAAAGACCCTTCTAATCGTGAGTCAAATAGTAGCATTAAGAATTCATAGTATATGTTCCTCGACGCGGTCATTATCGTTCTCGGATTTATTGGATTAATCTGGGGAGCAGACAAGTTTGTTTTCGGCGCATCAGCATTAGCGCGAAATATGGGGGTTTCCCCCCTCATGATCGGTTTGACAATTGTCGCGTTTGGCACGTCAGCCCCTGAAATCTTCTCATCCGCCATCTCCGCACTAAACGGTAAACCCGAACTAGCCGTTGGTAATGCAATCGGCTCAAATATATTTAATGTTGGCGTTGCCTTGGGCATAGCCGCCGTTATCAGCCCTTTAAGGCCACCCGATTCACTGATCAATAAGGAAATTCCTGCCTTACTGCTGGTAACACTCATTACCGGGGCATTGTTATTCGACTTATTCCTCGGCGTGTTTGATGCAGTCATATTGATCATTATCACCCTCTACTTTGGATATCGACTATTTCGAAAGAAGGTGAAAACCGGATCGACACCGACAGGCAATGACGATGACTTTAACCCGGCGAGCAATGTTCAGGCTGCCGCCTATCTGTTATTAGGCTTGGTGCTTCTGGTTTTAAGTGCCCAGGCTCTGGTTGCCGCCGCATCATCCATCGCTGAGACGCTGGGTGTCTCAGCCGCAGTCGTTGGTTTGACAATTGTTGCTCTCGGAACCAGCTTGCCGGAGCTCGCTGCGTCAATAACTTGTGTATTAAAAGGCCATCATGATCTGGCAATCGGAAACATTGTTGGATCGAACATTCTAAATTTGCTAGCCGTACTGCCTTTTCCCGGCCTATTTAGCCCAGGACTCATTGAACCAGCACTTTTATACAGAGATTATACAATGATGTTGTTGCTGACCTTTCTGTTAGCTTATTTTTGTTATTCCGGGATCAAGAAAGGCAAGATGATAAGCCGACTCAACGGCGTGACTTTCCTGGCAATGTATTGCGGCTGGTTCGCCTTCATGTTATTCCAGGAACATGTATAGCTCGGCGACCCTCTACTAAGGTATGCTATTAAAACAATGAAATCTGACTCCCCTTTTGTAGCTAGTGCTCTTAGAACGATTGAAATTGAAATTCGCGCAGTGAGCGAACTGCTTAATCGAATCGACGAGCAATTTGCACAGGCCTGCCAACTGATACTGACCTGCAAAGGCCGTGTCGTCGTTATAGGCATGGGAAAATCTGGCCATATCGGCAAGAAGATAGCCGCTACGCTTGCAAGCACTGGCACAACTGCCATGTACGTGCACCCCGCCGAAGCAAGTCACGGCGATATCGGGATGATTGCCGCTGACGATGTAGTCCTCGCTATATCCAATTCCGGCACCACCGAAGAAATTCTCGCCCTGTTGCCTGTGCTGAAGAGGAAGGCAATCCCACTGATCACATTGACCGGTGACGCACAATCAGAACTGGCGCTGGCCGCTTCTGCCAATCTGAATGCTCAGGTTAGCGAGGAAGCCTGCCCCTTAGGCCTCGCTCCCACTTCCAGCACCACGGTTGCCCTGGTGTTGGGTGACGCCCTGGCCATGGCTCTACTGGACGCAAGAGGCTTCACCCGCGATGATTTTGCGCTCTCTCACCCCGGCGGCAATTTGGGCCGGCGTTTATTGGTTAAAGTCAGAGATATTATGCACTCGGGAGAAGATATTCCTCGCGTAGCAGTGGGCACATCACTGGCAGAGGCCTTGCTGGAGATGAGTACCAAGGGTTTTGGTTTAACTACCGTATTAGATGCCGATAAGAATTTGATTGGCGTATTTTCCGATGGTGACTTACGACGAACGATAGACTCTGGAAGAAACATACAAGCAACGCTTATCGAAGATGTGATGTCTTTAACTTATAAATTTATCAGTTCAAATTCGCTTGCTGCAGAAGCAGCAAGAATAATGCAGGAATCAAACGTCTACGTACTTATCGTGATAGATGAAGGCCAACAGGTAACAGGAATACTCAAGATGCATGATTTATTGCAAGCCAATGTCGTGTAGGCTCAAACTCTATGAAATTCAATAGTAACTCAGAGTCTGTTAAGAAAATTGCCAGTGATATTAAATTACTATTATTGGATGTTGATGGTGTATTGACCGATGGTCGTCTGTACTTCTCAAATTCAGGAGAAGAGAGTAAAGCTTTCCATACACTCGATGGACAAGGCATCAAAATGTTGATGTCTGCCGGCATTGATGTAGGAATTATTACTGGTCGCCATTCAAAACTACTTGAGAAACGCGCGGCCGAGCTTGGTATAAAATTACTTTATCAAGGTCGCGAAGACAAACTTGATGTCCTCAAGGAAATTTGTGACAACAGAAAAATAGAATCCCGGCATATCTGCTATGCCGGAGACGACTTGCCTGATTTGCCGGTACTAAACACCGTGGGGCTTAGTTTTTCTGTCCCCGGAGGACACTCCTCGATAAAAGTCGCGGTTGATGCGGTCACCGATACACAGGGAGGGGAAGGCGCGGTGAGAGAAATTACCGACTACCTGCTGCAAGCCCAGGGCAAATTGGACGCATTTCTCAAGTCTTGACTGTCACCAAACCGGCTCGGAACAAGCTGTATTCAACAGAAGACCACATCCTGTCTCGAAACAAGCTGATTTCCGTTTCCATTCGATGTCAGCTTTCGTGGTAAGCTTTAGCCACTCATAACCAGCTATCAAATCACGCAACGAATCACGCAACGAATTATGCAACGACTCACCTTGCTAATTATTCCCGGACTCATAGCCATCGCTTTATTCATTGGTATCAGTACCTTTGATTCAATTGGCAACCAGCCCGAGACTCAAACGGAGTTGCAGCCGCTGGATTACAATGCTTATTCAGAAGGTATCAACACTGTTCTTTACGACATCGATGGAAAAATAAATTATACCCTGCAGGCAACCAGGCAAACACACTATAACGACGAGACCACGGAATTTGATAACCCCCTCATCAAACTCTATGAAAGCGGTGATTCACGCTGGAATATCGTTGCCAATTCCGGCAAAATCTCAGCCCTTGAAGCCGAGAGTGGCACCTCCATTCAGATCATAGAACTAGCCGGAAATGTTGAGGTCCACAGCCTTGACAGTTTTGGCAACAGGATGCTTTTGTCGACTGAGTATCTGACTCTGGATCCTCAACTGGAGATCCTTGAAACCAACGATGCCGTGACTGTTGTAACAGATTCACTGCAACAATCGTCTATAGGGATGATCGGCAAGCTAAAACTGGACGAATTTACTTTTCTTCGCGACATAAGAGGAAGCTATGAGCAAGCCACTAATTAGGCAATACCAGCATCACCTGCTTGCTGTATTAATTTTACTTTCCCATCACTCACTGGCACTGGAATCTGATAAAAAAGAGAAAGTTCAATGGAGCGCGGATGGTGACTCCACGATGAGGATCGAAGGTACAACCAGAATTCTTGAAATGTCAACAAATGTAAGAGTGACACAAGGCACTCTCGAAATTTTAGGCGATGAAGCGATATTTGAATACAGCGTTGTCACCAAGGAACCCAACAAAGTTACTGTGCATGGTAATCCTGTCCAATATCAACAGCAACTGGATGAAGACGGCAACATAGTAAATGGTAGCAGTAAAACATTGTCGTTCTATACCGACCAGATTGATGGGAATACAGTATTGGAATTAGTCGGCGATGCCAGCATCAAGTCTCCTGACTCCACTATGAATTGTAGCGCCATTACCTATATCGTAGATCAGGATTTAATTCGAGACGCTGCTGGCCCTTGTGTAGGCGCACTAAGTTCAGCGACGAACTAATTTTATGCTAAAAGCCTCAAATCTTGTTAAAAGCTACAAAAACCGGGAAGTCGTGCGTGATGTTTCAATCACCATCGAGCGAGGAGAAATTGTTGGTTTACTAGGACCCAATGGCGCAGGAAAGACCACCTGCTTCTACATGATTGTAGGCCTGATAAAAGCCGATGCTGGCGAAGTTACGCTTGGCGAGCAGGCTCTCACTTCCCTGCCTATCCATCAACGCGCGGGTTATGGTCTCGCTTATCTTCCCCAGGATTCCTCAATATTCAGAACCCTTAGCGTCGAAAACAATATTCTTGCGATCCTGGAAACGCGCAAAGACCTCAGCCGCGCCGAGAGACAGAAAAAACTGGAGCTTTTGCTGGAGGAATTCAATATCCAGCATATTCGCCACAATAAGGGCATGAGCCTGTCTGGCGGTGAGCGACGTAGAGTCGAGATCGCGCGCACACTCGCCACAGATCCGAAATTTATATTGCTGGACGAGCCCTTTGCC
>JABMOK010000145.1 GCA_013204155.1 Pseudohongiella sp.
GAATAGGAATGCAGGGGCTCATCCAGCAATGCCCCCCATGCGGCATTAAATGGATGGGCCTTCTCGGTCTCTCCAGCACCACTCACCATCGGGTAGCCCTTATTGGCCCACTCAAAGATTGAATGACGCAAATTAAGTACGTTGGTATAACCGAGTTGCTGTAATTCTTCTGCCACACCGGCCGAGCGATAACCGACCGAGCAGTAAACAACGATTGGCATATTTTTATTCGGATACAATTCAGAGATTGAATCGCCCGTCTTCAGGTTCAAGGCTTCTTGCAAGTGACTGACCTGAAACTCTTCCTGTTCACGCACATCGATGATAAGCGGAAAATCTGCATCCTTATTCTGGTACTGCCGAATCAACTCTGCAGTAGAGACAAACTCGATATTGGGAAATTCCTGATCAATTTCCTTGTCCACCGAGTCCCAATTGACTCCGAACAAGCCAAACAAGAAAGATGAAAGTGCGGCTGAGATTATGAGCTTGATCATCTTGAATTTACCCGTAGATGACGGAGATTAAACTGGAAGCGTCGCGCATTAACATCAAGATCGGCGTCTTGACCAAATCCATACACCGCTAATAGCCATGAACATGAACAACAGGGCCATTATATCCACCAACAGAACCCCGAGGCCACCGAGAAAACGACCGCTGTGAATATCGAGTATCAATCTATCCCAACTCAGCAGGGAGCCGGCGTAATCTGCCTTAATTTCTGTAGCGATATCGGTAGCGGTTTCGACCGGCACGCTCCATTGAATGGGATCGGGCGGCAATGAGATCGACACCGGGGTCCAGCTTAATTCATTCAGATCTGCCACCAGGTTGTCATCACCGACCTTGAGATAGATGTTTGCAGCACCCCGGCCGATGGCTCCCATACCCTTCGGCACGCCACTCACACTGCCCAATACTTCTATTACCTCTCCCTCTTCAGTCAGCAGAATTAATTGATCAGAAGTGGCAAGAACAAAGCCAAACTCCGCCTCAATCGCTCCTGTCAGACTATTAAAAATGCCTGGCAATCTTTTCGAATCAAGGTAAATAGCATCGGCAATTAAGGCGGCCTGATGGCTACCCAAGTCAAAACCAAGCGTAATATCTGGCGCCTTGATTCCATACCAGGAGAGCATCGCGGATGAAGTAATGAACCGCCCATCAAGCCCCAGACGCGGGCTATGGTGTATGGCGAGACCAGAGACAGAGAGAAGCATTACAAACAGGGCGCTGATAATCCCCATGCGCCGATGGAGACTCAACAAGGATCGAAGTCTGAATGCCGGTTTCCGGACTTCGCTGTTCGGATTTTTGTCGTTCAAATTATCGTTCAATCGTCCTTCAATCATTACCCATTTGAACTTGGCTCGAGAGTTGAGAGTTGAGAGTTGAGAGTTGAGAGTTGAGGTGCCGAGATGGACTCCGCCAGATAAAGCGCCAGGCGCGAAACGTTTGTCATGGCTTTTACCGACAGGGTCGCGCCGCTTATGCCATCGATTGATCGATCGAGCTTCTGACGCGCTTGCATAAATGCGCCATTAAACTGTCGGGTAAAAAAATCGTGCTTTATTTCCCAACCTCTGGACTCTCTAAAAGCGAGTACTTTTATTTCTTCAATCTGACTGTTGTTAACCACCACGCCGATGGTAATTGGCTCGATCTTGCCAATCTCATCAAGAACCCAGGCCGATCGAGCGGAATTTCCCCAGTATCTCACGCGCAGAAAACCAGGATTGTGTCCAAGAATATCCTCAACTATTCCCTTCTTCTCACCGGTAAGCCAAATCGTATCACTGGCAGGCATGTCGCCAGCAAAAACCCTGTTGAGGAATTCTTCTGCGGAGATGTAATCATCACTGGCCAGAACCACAGGCAATACCGTGACAACCAATACTGATAGCAGCGACTTGAATAGGCGTGATTTAACGATTTCCATTTTGACCGTGATCCCGAGAACTTAAATTGACTGCCTGTATAAGTACTTTTTCTATAACGCTCTGTTTACTGATAGACGCCCTAGAATTGCCAACCAACACCAAGGTTAAAGCCGTCCAGATCGCGATTAATCCCATCGTCTTCAAACTGGTAATCGAATTTAACCACCACATTGTCGGCGAGCCAGTAATTGAAACCGGTAATTGTGCGACTGGTGGCGGAGTCATGTGCGGCACCCAAATTGCTGCCCGCACGCTCATCGGTACGTTCATAACGTAAAAAAGTACCGAGTTTTGCATTTAACTGATAGCTCGGTTGCAGGTAATAGCCATACTGGCTGTCACGACCCAAGCCATTGTTTGACAGGTCATTATTGGCAATGCTTTCAATCTTGCTGTCGATATCCCATTCGGCGAACAAGGCAGTGAACCCCCAGGGGCCAGTTTTATAAATCACATGGGCTTCTGTTAACAAGCCACTAAGCCCATCGACTGGATTGCCCAGCATGTCGATCACCCCCTCTCTGCCAATATTGCCTCTAGTGCTGCCATTCTGTGTCATATCAGTTTGGTATTGGGCCGATATGCCGAGCTCGAGGCCAGGAACGCCTGTATAGCGTAGGCGACCTGTATAGGCAGGGCTATCCATTTCCGCCCTGGCACCACTCTGCCTGGAACTGCGTAATGCCAGATCTCCGCCGTTACCACTTTCGAAAAACAGGCCTTCATGCAGTCCCAGATCGTAACTGAAACCCGAGCCCAGCTGCCCGGCGAACTTGATGCCGTTTACCCGATAAGTAGAGGGAATGATTCGAGACTCGATGCGATTTCTCTCTACCCCGTAAAAGGTGTTAGGTTCATGGGTCTCGTTCAAAATACCCATAGGAACTAAATGCATTCCTGCCAGCACACTATGATTGCGTGCATAATCCCATTCTATATAAGCCTGCTCCAACTCCACTGCCCCGGGGGCGCCATCTTCGATAAGAGAATGTTCAATTTCCAGTTCCGAGAAGAAACGTAAATTGGCGTTAAACTCATGGCTGGCAAACAGCACGAAGCGCTGAACATCCAACTCCTTGCTGGAGGCGCTGCTGGTTTCATCGTTATAGAGCATTTCGCCATAACCACCGATGGTCGTTCTATCTGTCCAATTGCTGCCGCCGATAGCGCCAGGCTGCTCCATTGCTTCAGCAACGACTTCTAAGTGCTGACTGTTCTCGAGGCTTTGAACTTGTACACTTCTAGTCTGGCTGCGGGTAGCTTCCAGTTCCGCTTTTAGTGCTTCAAGCTCAGTTTGTTGGCGCTGAACTATATCCCAAAGCTCTTCTATGGAAGGGGCATTGTCGGCCGCAAAGCTTGCCATGCTGGCTTGCAGGCAAATTGCGCCGACGACGAGTGATAGGGCCTTTTTCACGAACATTTACTACTCCTGATGCCACCGGGAATGGCCATTTCTACATTTGAGAAGTAGCATATAGGATGCATTATCTTAATGCAAATCATTATCATTTAGATTAGTAAAAAGATTACTGTAGGGATAATGCGCCAATTCAAGCAGATAAGAGCCGCTCCAGCGAGCCTTAATCCAGAGAGGTTTAAACAGCGGGTCGGACGCAGAAGAAGATGAGGAATACAAAGTTTAAAAGCCGGCAGCTAACCGATCTTGCTCAGCCAAGCCCAATTGGAGGCCGCCTTCTGAGGGGTGTTTTAGAATCAAGCCAGTTAGCTGTGTGATCTCTCTATGCTGGCGTTTGATCAGGCGGTGGTAAATTTTTAGACAGCGATGAGAAAGTTATCAATAGCCCGCTTCAATTAAGCGACATTATTGTTCTGCATTTTTAACAAACCCGGGATAGAGTTCAGATACACAACTCGGACAGATACCATGGGTGAATTCGGCATCTGTGTGCTCAGTAATATAATGCTCTATTTGACGATAATAACCCTGATCATCCCTTATCTTCTTGCAATTGGCGCAGATCGGTAACATCCCGGAAAGCCGTTTTACTTGCCCGATGGCTTGATAGGCATGGTATCTGGTCCGATGATGTAGAGCAGACCCGCTCACCGCCACACACTCGGCAAATAAAAATACAGTTAACATAATCGCACGATCTGCCAACAAATCCGTACGCTCTGTTGAAAACAGAATGTAGGCCTCACCGGCAATTATCAGCCCCATGGGCAAAAACAGGTATAGCGCATAAATGGGGAATCCCATGTGCGCGCTGAATATTAAAATCGTAACCAAGGCCGCCATGCGCATACTAGAGACATCGCTGTTTAGATGATAAACGAAAAAGCTGATGGCAATCGATGATACAAAGCTCACGGAAGCAAGGTCAGTTACGAGGGAGTTTCGCAAGCGCTTCATCACCCAAATTAGAAGCAGCCCAAAAATTATTAGCAATACTCGTATATAAACGCCCAGAATAAGTCCCGGTTGAGTGCCTAAATTTGGCAAGTCAACCAAGGTCAGCAAAAGCATAAACACCAAGGACGTGTAAGTTATTGTGGATATCTGACGATTGTCATGGTCCAGATAGTGCTCCCGGTAAGCTTTTTCGTCCGCGCCAGGCCGAGCGCTACAAAGAAAGCGCCAGAGTGGAGCACTGCGAGCTGTGATCTCTGATTCACCCTTAACCATTGAATTTCTCGAGTTATCTGAAGTCTAAAATTTTGCCGTGGCTGGCACTGGACCTTGCTTACACGCCTGACAGAGGTGGAGATAGCTCATCACACTTATACATGAAAAGCATAGAGACAGACAACTAACCGGTCTTGCTCAGCCCAACCCATTGGGAGGCCGCCTTCTGAGCGGCGCTTCTGAGCCAAGCCAGTTAGCTGCGAGATCTGTCTATGCCGGGGTCTATTTAAGCGGCGGCGCGGACTTCGCTGAGTAATTGGCTGGCCGCACCCATAAACGCATTGAGTGATGAAGCGATGATGTCTTTGCTGATTGCCACACCGCTGTAGCGACGACCTTCACACTTCAGTTGAATATAGGTTACAGCCTCCGCATCGGCACCCTGCCCCAGTGCATGCTCGCCATATTCCATGATTTCAAAATCAACATTAATGGCTTGCTTAAGTCCAACAACAAAGGCGTCAAGTACACCGTCGCCTTCGCCGCTGATGGTTAATTCTTCACCGAAATAATCGATCCTGGCATTGAAGGTTTCGCGACCCCCGCTTTTCTCGATGCTGAAATTATCCAGACTGATTACTTTGTTATTGTTCAAGTAATGCTGATTAAACAATTCCCATATATGATCTGCCTGAATTTCCTGACCGCTAACTTCAGTGACAGCCTGAACTACCCGGCTAAATTCGATCTGCAACCAGCGCGGCAACTCGAAGCCAAATTTATTCGCCAGTACATAGGCGACACCACCCTTGCCCGACTGACTGTTAACCCTGATCACGTCTTGATAACTACGACCGAGATCACGCGGATCGATAGGCAGGTACGCTATCTCCCAGGTGCTTCCCTCCTCGTACATATCCAGACACTTCTTGATTGCATCCTGGTGAGAGCCTGAGAACGCGGTGAATACCAGGTCACCGGAATAGGGTTGTCTTGGATGCACATCAATCTGTGTACACTCCCGCACCACCGAAACGATTCGGTCCATATTGCGTAAATCAAGCTTGGGATCGATACCCTGGCTATACAGATTCATCGCCATAACCACGATGTCCATGTTGCCGGTGCGCTCCCCATTACCCAACAGGGTGCCTTCTACGCGTTGCGCTCCACCCATTACTGCCAGCTCGGCCGCCGCGACGCCGCAGCCTCGATCATTATGGGTATGCAGGCTGACTATGATGGAATCGCGCTTTTTGATATGGCGGCAGAACCATTCGATCTGATCCGCATAAATATTGGGTGTCGCCATCTCGACGGTAGAGGGCAAATTGAAGATCGCGGGATTCTCTGGCGTCGGATTCCACACCGCCGCTACCGCGTCGCATACCTCGACCGCAAACTCGATCTCGGTACCGGTAAAACTCTCTGGCGAATATTGAAATGTCCACTCGGTTTCAGCTGCGAGTTCTGCGCAGCGTTTTACTTCTTTCGCTCCCGCTACGGCAATTTTTATTATCCCGGCCTTGTCGGTTTTGAATACTTTTTCCCGCTGCACAATAGACGTGGAATTGTAAACGTGCAGAATGGCTTTTTTAGCACCCTTTAAGGATTCGAAGGTGCGCTGAATTAATTCGGGTCTGGCCTGGGTAAGCGCCTGAATAGTGACATCATCAGGTACTTTATTCTCTTCGATTAAACTGCGAACGAAATCAAAGTCAGGTTGCGAGGCCGCTGGAAAACCGACTTCGATTTCCTTAAAGCCTACTTCCACCAGCAGCTCAAACATTTTCTTTTTCTGCGCAACTGACATCGGCTCGATTAAAGCCTGATTGCCGTCACGGAGATCGACGCTACACCAGGTCGGCGCCTCTGTAATAAGCTGATCGGGCCAGGTTCTGTCTTTGATATCGATAGCCTGGACTGGTTTGTATTTCCTATGATCAAACATCACTGTTTCCTCTTGATATTCTCTGTCTTATGGCAACTCTGCGTCCTTTTGGGACTCTACTCGCAAGCGTCGAGTCTGTTTAACTCTCAGCTCCTAATTGGAGATGGCTAGAATAGGCTAAATCGCCTGGTGTTTCTACGTCTATATTCCCCTAAAACTCAATTATTTTGGTGATATTCTCTATTTTATTGATATATATTGTTTATTTTATCTAATTATAGAGATATCATTGATTTTGTTCACTTAAGAGGAACTTGCAATGGACAAACTGGACAAGCGCATCCTGCAAGAGCTGCAGCGTGATGGCCGCATTACTAATCTGGAATTGGCCGACAAGATCGGCCTGTCCCCCTCCCCCTGTGCGCGTCGGGTCAAACAATTAGAAGACAGCGGCATAATTGAAAAGCAGGTGACGCTGCTCAATGCCTCAAAATTGGGACTTAAACTCACGGCGCTGATTCAGATCAACATGGACCGCCACACCCTGGATCGGTTCGAAATTTTCGAACAGACGGTTAAGAGTTTTCCCGAAGTGACCGAATGTTTGCTTATCACCGGTCAGTCTGCGGATTATCAGCTAAAAGTCGTGGTGCCGGACATGGAGTACTATCAACAATTCCTGCTGAACAAGATTACTCGCATCGAAGGGGTTACCGATGTGCATTCCAGCTTTATGTTGCGCGAGGTCATCAACACCACCGAGCTTCCACTTGAGCATATTCTCAGTTAAGTCTCCCGCTACGCGACACTACACAAATTGGAGAAAATTATTTTGAGCAAGACTATCGATTACTATCTCTCGCTGATTTCTCCCTGGTCCTATTTAGGCCATCGACGACTGCTGGACATTGCTGCGCAGTCCCATGCAACAATCAATATTTGGCCGGTGGATTTCTCGGTGATCTTTCCCAGCACGGGCGGCATACCCCTGCCGAAACGTTCGCCAGAGCGTAAAGCCTATCGCCTGCAGGAATTAAAACGCTGGCGTGATTATTTGAAACTCCCATTGACTCTCGAACCCAAACATTTCCCAGTCAGCGATAAGCTGGCCGCCAGCATGGTAGTGAATCTTCGCACACAGAATCCAGCAGCAGCCGTGCAATTTGCTGATGCCTGTTTACGGGCATGCTGGGTGGAGGAGCGCGACATCAGCGATACAGACACATTGCTTGCACTCGCCAGAGAAAACCAGCTTGATGGTGAAGCACTACTAAGTCTCAGCGATGCGGCAATGCAGACCATTGCCTGGGACAGCGCAAAGGCAGTTAAGCGCGGCATATTCGGCGCGCCTAGCTACATGTTCGACGGAGAATTATTCTGGGGACAAGACCGACTGGAGTTTCTACAACGCGCGCTGCAAAAATAAGCCGACCCGTTTGAAATTAAAGCGCTGGCAGCTTGTTGAAAAGCTCTCAGGCGAGTACAAGGCAAGATTTGGCGAAAAAGCGGAGTTTACACGGTGTAAATGAGCATTTTGAGCCACGCAATAACGCCGTATTGTGCCGGCTGTGAGTTTTTCAACAGCCTGCTAGAAAAAGTGCTTAACCTTTTCCTTGTAGGACCGACTCATTTTTAATGAGGAGCCGCAGGAGAGGGAGAGATGAAACTCACCGTTGATATGCGATGAAACCTTTTCAACTCTTTGTAGATTCACAATTGTGGAACGGTGAACCCGCTGGAAAATCGATGGGTCCAGTTTTTCTTCGAGTACCTTCATCGTGGTGCGCATGATATGGGTTTCACCGGCGACATGGACACACATATAATCCCCTGCCGCGTCAATCCAATCGATGTCTTTAATAGGCACGAAAGTAATCGACGAACCGTCTTTGATAGCCAAGCGATCAGCATGCTCGTTCGATTCTTCCTGATTCTCCAGCAACTCCCCAATAGCTGACGCTGATTTACCGGTAATACTCACTACCATGTTTAACAATCGTTGTTTTTCATTGACCGCTGTACGTTGATTTTTTTGCTCTACAGCCTTAGCTATCGCCTCTATCAGACGCTCGTTCTCCACTGGCTTCAGCAAGTAGTCCACCGCATTCATTTCAAAGGCGTCGATGGCGAAGGAATCGTAGGCGGTGACAAATATAATCATCGGCATAATATCTGCCTGAATCTCCTTGATCATCTCGATGCCGGTCTTACCAGGCATCTGTATGTCCAACAACATCAGATCAGGCTCATGTTCTACTATCGCCGCCATCGCCTGCTTGGCATTGGCACAACTGGCAACCACCTCTACTTGATCAGAATTCTGCAAACGCATTGCCAGGCCCTGCCGCGCTAATTCTTCATCGTCAACAATTATGGTTTTCAATAAACTCGCTTCATTTTGTGTCATAAGGAATCTCAACCGTCACCGTTAGTCCGCCGGACTCGGCATTGTAAAAATTTAATGTATGCTCGTCTCCATATATTTGCTGCAGACGATTCCTGATATTACTGATACCCACACCCTGAGACAGAATGAGCATATCACTCTGCCCTTCTGATTCGGGGATGCCTGGCCCATCATCCGAAACTTCTAACCGCAGCCGACCCTTTGCGACACGAGCAATAATACTTATGGTTCCATAAGATTCTGCTTTTGAAATCGCATACTTAATGGAGTTTTCAATAAGTGGTTGCAACAACATGGTAGGCACCAATGCCTGCTCCGCCTGCTTTTCAATATCTATTTTCAAGCGCAGGCGTTCTGCGAAGCGGACTTTTTCGATATCGAGATAAAGTTTGGAAGTTTCCAGCTCGTGAGTCAGGCTGACTTTGTCCAGCGGAGAATGGTCCAGGGAATAACGCAGGAACTTGCTCAGCTTGGTGAGCATTTCGTTGGCTTTTTCATTGGCCTCAGATAACACCAGCGTGGAAATGGCGTTCAGGGTATTGAACAAAAAATGTGGATTCAGCTGATAGCGTAACATCAGCAGCTGGGCCTCATGGGCCAGCGCTTCCGAGCGTAGACTCTTTTCTTTTTCCGCCTGGAATAATTGATAATACTTGATGATGAAGTATAAACCGCTCCAGAGCAGCATTAGCGGAAACGAATTTCTATAAAACCCATCGAACAAATCCTCAGCACCGGCATAGTTGAGGCTCATGAATTCACCGAACGGCAGCAGTGCAAGGTGATTCTGCAGCGGCTGCCAAATTAACGCCGCCGCCAATGAGCCGAACCAGGTAACGAGAAATCGAACAATAAAACCCCGCTCCCACACCAATTGATACAGGGAGCGTAAGCCGGTTGTTATTATCACGGCGGCGATGGCACTTAGCGCCGACACCAGAGCACGAGGAAAAAGGTACTCCGCTGGGACAAAAATCAGATCACGTAGCACCAGCATCAAAACCCAGACAGACCAGCCAAGGAGCTGGAATATCCAGAATTGCTTACTTCTTATTAGTGCCAGTGTATTGGTCATAGAACATCGAGTGCGAATCGATCAAGGAACTGATCGACCTGCGTCTGCAGCAATTGTCTAAACGGGTGCGAATCAAGTGCCAGTATAGAGCACTTCGAGTGATTGCCGGCGCTTATCACCTCTTATCACCTCTTCTTGCAGGCATTCCAACGCGCCAAGCGCGTCGGTCAGGCGATCTTTCGCCGCCTTGTTAGGGGTTCAAGCGTTATAGAGGGTCGCCCAGACTATGGCAATAAGCTCGCCACCGCGTCGCGCTCTTCTCTTAGCTCTTGCTCAGACTTATCCATGAGTTGCTGACTAGTCTCGCTGATCTCAAGTCCTTGCACGATTGAGTAAGCTCCATTGGCACAGACTACCGGATAGGAATAGATTAATCCTTGATCAACGCCATAGCTGCCGTCACTGTGAATCCCCATGCTCACGGTCTTGCCTGCTGTGCCCAAGGCCCAGTCGCGCATGTGTTCGATGGCCGCATTGGCCGCAGATGCCGCACTGGACAGACCTCGTGCCTTGATAATCGCGGCGCCGCGCTGTTGAACCGTTGGAATAAATTCATCAAGTATCCAGGACTCATCAACCAGTTCGGTCGCTCTTTGGCCGGCTACGGAACAATGATTAATATCAGGATATTGCGTCGCCGAATGATTTCCCCAGATGATAACGCCATCAACCTCAGTATTATGCTTGCCGGTCTTGTTAGCCAGCTGAGCAATGGCGCGATTGTGATCGAGGCGAGTCATGGCGGTGAATTGCCCTGGTTGCAGATCGGGCGCATTGCGATAAGCGATTAAGGCATTGGTATTTGCCGGATTTCCGACTACCAGCACCTTCACAGCCGCGCTGGCGTTGTCATTTATCGCCTTGCCCTGAGCTGAAAATATTTGTGCATTGGCTTCCAGCAAGTCCTTGCGCTCCATCCCTGGGCCACGGGGCCGGGCACCGACTAACAGGCAATAATCTGCCTCTTTAAAGGCGATATCGGGATCATCTGTCTGCACAATTCCTGCCACTAAAGGGAAGGCACAGTCTTCAATTTCCATCACTGTTCCCGCCAAGGCGCCCAGAGCCGGGGTGATTTCCAGCAACTGCAGGATAATTGGCTGGTCCTGGCCCAGCATTTCTCCCGCCGCAATTCTGAATAACAGTGAATAACTGATTTGTCCTGCTGCTCCGGTCACAGCAACTCGCACAGGTGCTTTCATTTTGTAATCCAATCCTTATATCCTGCCAGCCGATACGGTTTCAGGAATAGTTTAAGTTCAATTTGTCAGGGCCGCGCAGTATAACAGATTATGCTTAAAAACCAGAGATTATAGACAGTCGAAGGCAAGGTTGGGGAGGTAGTGTACTCTCGACCTTCTCTAACCAAGGCGACATTCTCTAACCAAGGCGACCTTTTCTGACCAAGGCGTCTCTGCCAGGAATTAATTGCAGAATTACACTTTGTGCAAAGAATGATAAATAAACATGGCATCACCATAGCTAAAAAAACGATAGCCCTGGCTGATCGCCGTATTATAGGCACCAAGTAACATGTCTCTTTCACTAAATGCGCTTACCAGCATGAGTAAAGTTGACTCTGGCAGATGGAAATTGGTAATCATCGCGTCGACAATTTGAAACTCATAGCCCGGATAAATAAAAATATCGGTTTCGCCGTGGAACGGATGTAACTGTTTGTCGATGGCGGCACTCTCCAGGCTGCGAACCGTAGTGGTACCGATCGCAATCACCCGCCCGCCTCTTTGCTTACAGGCATTCACTTTTTCGCAAACTGAGTCGCTTACTTCAATGAGCTCTTTGTGCATTCGATGATCAAGAATATTATCGACCCGCACCGGCTGAAAGGTTCCAGCACCCACATGAAGTGTCAAAAAAGCAGAGTCAATTCCTCTTTCCTTCATAGCCTCAAACATCGGCTGATCGAAATGCAGGCCCGCCGTAGGCGCCGCCACCGCCCCTTCTTTCTCCGCATAAACTGTCTGATAACGCGCCGCATCCAATATTTGATCGTCGCGTTTTATATAAGGCGGAAGTGGCATATGGCCATGGCGAGACAGCAGCTCGGGTAAATTAACATCGCTTGCGAAACGCATCATGTAAAACCCGTCTTCCACATTCAGTATCTCGGCGCTGGCAGAGGGCGAGGAGTCATCTGCTTCATCGCCTGCAAAAAGCAGTATTCCACCGGGCTTCGGGGATTTACTCGCCCGTATTTGCGCGAGCACGCAATTATCTTTCATCACCCGCTCAAGCAGTATCTCCACCTTGCCACCGGACTGCTTGCGCCCGTACAGCCGTGCCGGGATAACCCGGGTATTGTTAAATACCAGAAGATCATCCTGGTTCACAAAATCGAGAAACTGGCTAAATTGCTTGTGCTGTATGTTGCCTGTGCTCGCGTCGAGACAGAGCAGCCGACTCTGACTGCGCTGCTCCGTGGGAAAATGCGCAATCAACTCTTCGGGTAATTGGTAGCTAAAGTCACTAAGTTGCATGGGTTTGTTCTGTGCTCATCTGTCTTGCCCTGGTCCAGGTCACTCGATGGGATCGCAAGCCTAACTAAAAAAGCCAGCCGGTGGAAGCGACATAAACTGCCAACCAGGGTTCTCGCTCGCCAGCACCGGGATTGATCAATTGCACCAGCAAGCACAACTGCTATAATGCCCAGCCGAGCGGGAAGGCAAAAGCATCAGATACGGCCTGAATCGGAACTAACAGGGATACGTGAATAGTAGATGGGCCATATTCCCGATTGGCCCGAAGATCGATAGCAATGCCAGTGTGGTGAAATTGGTAGACACGCCGGATTCAAAATCCGGTTCCTTCACGGGAGTGGCGGTTCAAGTCCGCCCACTGGTACCATTATTAGAAGTTTCTGTGGGTAGTTTCTATTCTGCTAGTCGCTTCGCTAGCTTAGTAGGCAGGAGCTATCTGTTCTGATTACTCTAAGTCTGAGATATCTCAGACTCTAAGTGCTTTTACAATTCGATTAAATGTAAAAGTCGAATGCATGCCAACTTGCCAATAGCCCTTAACGTAACCGACAGTGAAGCAGGGAGAGATAAGCCATCGGACTCGGCGCCCTAAACTTGGCACTCTGGTGTTTAGACCATATATAAAGGAAATATGATTTCTTTTAATTCACTCTTTATCTTCGCCTCGACATCCTTAAATATAACTCCCACTCGAGCAACCGTATCGTTCTCCACCAGATTAGTTACATTTCCTTTAATTTTAATCATCGCTTCTGATTCGGACTTTTTCAGCTTGAGTTCAATCTCGGTTCCGACGGCTAGTGACTGATTATAACCCTGCGACGAAGCGGGGAGCGTAAAACAGCAGCCTCCCAAACTTATGTCTACCACGGTTCCAGGACTGTCAACTCCTATAGCTCTCACATTACAGGCCAAAAAGCATTTGTAACGATTCTCGGCTCGGAGACTCTGCTCAACAACCGACTTGGGATAATCAATAAACATTAAATGCGCCGGACTAGTGATCGCGCTTAAAACATGGGTCTTAAACCCATAAGCAACACCTCGGTGCACATATTTCACAACAAATATCTTGCCCGGATTTAGTTTCCCGAGAACACCTTCAAGTCCACCCGGAGAGCGTATAATTATATAGTCTTTATGCTCCAGGCCCACAATCTTACTACTGAGCTTCTTTCGCTGCTCATTGATTTCAATAAAAATAGGGCAACCGAGTTCGATTCTAATACGGTCTTTATCACTAGCACTCATACAATTAATCCAACTTCAATCAGATTTCTACGGAGTGTCATTAGGGTTCTCTACACACTAGACCAACTCCAATTCTTGTTCGAGAGAATAGCGGCTAACCAGCTACTCAAACGCTGAGACAGAACAATACCCTCCCGCCCAGAAATTACAGACGTACTACGACAACTTAGGTGAATTCATGAAGGAGAATTTTACGGCCAAATTCTTTGTGCAGGAAAATTCCTACTAATTTCAAGCCGGTATAGCCCTTTTCGCTCTCCAGGAGACAACAGCGCATAAGCAGAATTCTACCGTTTTCGACAGCTAATGAATACCAACCTGAGTTGAAAAATCATCGGGAGGCCACGCGGTGCATTGAGAACAGGATTGCCTCTCTGACCATCTGTTCAGATCCTGCCTTTGCATAGTATCCGTTAAACTTCCCGCTAACAGACTTGGCTGTATCAAGATTAGATGATAAATAAGGGAAATATGATTTGTTTCAATTGGTCCTTGATATTCTCATCTACTTGCTTAAACGCTATACCCAGATGAGCAGACATATTGTTCTCGAGAATAGTGCTGATAGAGCCTTTAATTGAAATCGTTTCGTCTGATTCGGGCTTATCCAGCTTGATTTCCAGCTCAGTGCCCAGCGTCATTAAGTGGGGCACATCTCGCTGTTCTGCCATGAGTATCGAGCAGCAGCAACCTCTCATGCTTATGTCTATTATTGTTCCCGCGGATTCAAAATCATCGGTTTTTAAACTGCAACTCAAATAGCAATTATAACGTGTCTCAACTCGGAGACTCTGCTCAGCAATCAACTGAGGATAGGCAATATATAATAAATCGGACGGATTATTTGTCGTGGTTAAAACATGGGAATGAAACCCATAAGCAATACCCTGATAGGCATATTTCACAACCAGTATTTTACCCGGGTTCAATTTGCCAATTACACTTCTAGGTCCGGCTGGAGCCCGTATAATTATATAGTCTTTATGCTCGAATCCCACGACCCTGCTTTTAAGTTTCTCGCCTACTTCTGTGATTTCAATATAGATGGGGCAACCGACTTCAATATTGATGCGCTC
Source organism: Pseudohongiella sp. (assembly GCA_013204155.1). GTDB lineage: Bacteria > Pseudomonadota > Gammaproteobacteria > Pseudomonadales > Pseudohongiellaceae > UBA9145. The sequence continues at coordinate 14,729 of JABMOK010000145.1, forward strand.
CTTATCCTTATCCTTTTCACTCATACAATAAGCCCAACTTTTAGCAGGTTTTTAATGGAGGTTGATTCCGTATTTCTCAAGAGTAAATTGAACAGTACGCTGCAGCAAGTTAGTCAGCGGAGGGATACTGGCAAATTAGCTACCATAATTCAAGCGATATGCCTGCATGGTTGCACTCAGGCCGCTAATTTTGAGAAAGAATTAGAGGTGTTCCTGGTTAAAATCCGATTCCTTCACGCCGTGGTGCTTCATAATCGCACTGCTAGCCAATCGATCAATCAGCAACTTTAGCGAAAAATAGACAAAATCCCGCCACTACTGCAGCCAGAAATGAAAATGCCGATAAAGGTTTTGGGAGCGTGCCAAGCGCAATAGCTCTTGAGGCGATGTCGAGGGGAAATAGAAAAACAGGCTCGAGCGAAAATACCCGAGTGCAGTTTTCTGAACCGGATTGTCTGAAACAGGGTTGTCTGAAACAGAGTAATCTGAAACAGGCTTGCCCAAATTGAGATTGTCCAAAATAGAGAGGAACAGCAAATGAGCTTTGTCGAAGAAAACAACGATAATAGAGAAAATAAGCCACCACTCTTCTTTGGGTTCGAATTAGGCAATGGTGTTGTCTATGTCGTGGTTGCAATTCTCGCGCTGATTTTTGTCCGCCAGATGGCGGGCGTATTGCAGGCGCTGAATTAGTATTTGTAACGGCAATCGGGCTACTGCTGCTTCATTGCAAGCCGCTTTGTAGTACTATTCAAGACACGGCCTCGCATAATCCACCTGCTTAATGGCTTGTCCCTAAAAAGCAGCACGTGGTAAATTACGCGCCTCATTTTATAAACACCCGCTAAGTAGTCATCTAATATCCACTCCTATTAGTGATATTTATTCGGCGTGACTCCGACACAGCAAGGAAACAACATGACCGCATATAAAATTGCTCTATTAGACGGAGATGGAATTGGCCCGGAAATAATGGCCGAAGCCGTCAAGGTTCTGGAATTGGTTTCATCCCGCAACGCTATCGAATTTGAACTTGAGCATGGCGCTTTCGGCGCTAATGCCTATTTTGATCACGGTCACTCCTTCCCCGAAGCCACCAAGCAGCTTTGCGATGAAGCGGATGCCATTTTGAAGGGGCCAATCGGTCTTAGCCATGAAGAATCTAAAAAAATTCCGGTGGACATGCAACCGGAACGAGGCGCCCTATTGCCCATGCGCCGCCGCTACAACACTTTCGCTAACTTCAGGCCTGTCTATCTGCCTAAGTCACTAGCCCACTTCTCTCCTTTAAAGCCGGAGATCATTGGCGATGGTATCGACTTCATTATTATTCGAGAGTTAGTAGGCGGGCTCTACTTTGGCAAGAAAGAAACGGGGGTTAATGCGCAAGGCCGAAGATATGTGATTGAGAGCCTTGAATATGACGAAGATCAGATTGCACGAATTGCAAAAGTAGCCTTCGATACAGCACTCAAGCGCAAGAAAGTGCTGCACAATATTCACAAATCCAATGTTCTTAAGTCGAGTGTGCTTTGGAATGAAGTGGTGGGAGAGGTGGGAGAAGATTACCCCGAAGTCGAAGTTAAGCACATACTGGTCGATGCCGCTGCGACCTATCTATGTCTCAATCCAGGTCAGTTCGATGTGATGGTCATGGAAAATATGTTTGGCGACATTCTTAGTGATCAGGCCGGAGGCATCCTCGGATCATTGGGATTAATGCCCTCCGCCTGCATTGGTCCAGATAAAGCCTATTATGAGCCCTCTCATGGTTCTGCGCCGGATATTGCCGGTCAAAATATCGCTAATCCCTATTCCATGATCGGTTCGGTCGCCATGATGCTGGAAATGAGTTTTGGCATGGAACAGGAAGCGAAAAATGTCTGGCACGCGATGCAGAGTGTTTTCGCCCAGGGTAATTCCACCTCGGATCTATCCAAACCCGGCAAGGGTATAAAGATGATCAGCACCCAGGCTTTTGGTGATTTAGTCGTAGAGGAGTTAGCTAAGACCCCTGTTGCCGGAGCTTAGCGCTCCGAAATCAGGGGTTTGATAGTAGAACCTGGCGCCGCTTAGGAAAACTGGCTCTCAGCGTGCATTCTTAGATTGATCATGCGCATTGCGGCCTTAACACCGGCCAACACCTGATTGGAATCTACGCCACGCGTCTTGAATTCATCACCTTCCCATTCCCAGGTGATAATACATTCGGTTAAGGCATCGATATTGCCACCGCGAGGAATATGCACTTCGTAGTCCACCAGCGCTGGCATCACAAACTTTCTAAGTTTGAGTATTTTCTCCATTGCATCAAAGAATGCCGCAAAACCACCGTTGCCTGAACCCGAACCCTGAGATTCCTTGCCTTCCAGAGATATCCGTACGCTTGCTGTGCTTTCAACATTCAGACCACTATTGATATAGCAATTCAACAGAGTAATGTGATGATATTCCCCACTTTCCATCACATCGGCAATAATAAAGGGCAGGTCTTCGGAGGTGATTATGTGTTTGGAATCACCCAGCTTGACAATTTGTTGCAGCACTTTTGCCTGATCCTCTTTAGATAAACTAATGCCCAGTTCGTCCAGATTATTGATCAATGAGGCCTTACCGCTCATCTTGCCCAGCGCATAAACACGTTTTCGGGCAAACCGTTCAGGATTCAATTCAGTGACATACAGATCGCCTTTCAAATCTCCGTCAGCATGAATGCCTGCCGTCTGGGTAAATACATCCGCTCCAACCACCGGTGTATTGGCGGCAATCCATTTGCCGGAAAAGTTTTCCACCATACGACTTAATACCGCAATTCTGCTCTCGTCGATCGACAGTTGCATTCCCATCTTGTCCTTCAAAGCCACCGCCACTTCCGCCAGAGACGCATTGCCCGCACGCTCTCCCAGACAATTTATGGTGCAATGCACGGTATTAATGCCAGCTTTTACCGCCGCAAGTGCATTGGCCGTCGCCAAGCCGTAGTCATTATGTGGATGAAAATCAAATTCCAGCAACGGGAATTGCTGCATCATCTCGGTAAGAGAATCATGAACTTCTTCAGGTGACATAACACCCAGCGTATCCGGCAGCAGATAATGCCCAATACCGAAATCCGCTGTGGCAGATACCAGGCCAAGAACATAGTCCTTGCTGTCTATATAGCCATTGGACCAGTCTTCCAAATACATATTAACCGCAAGACCCTGCTCTTTGGCATAAGCCACCGTCAGCGCTATGCCCTCTATGTGTTGCTCGAGATTCTTCCCCAGCTGCTCTCGGCAATGTTTTTCGCTGCCCTTGGCGAGAAGATTAATCACCTTGGCACCCGTACTGACGATCCAGTCTACGCTACGCTTGTGATCGACGAAGCCCAATACTTCAATCCGATCAAGCAGCCCTTCCTCGGCGGCCCATGCGGTAATCTCGGCCACGGCTTTGCGCTCACCCTCTGACACACAGGCCGAGGCGACTTCTATCCGGTCTACCTTCAGGGATTGCAGCAGTCCACGGGCAATATTCACCTTCTCATTGACCGAAAAAGAGACTCCCTGAGTTTGTTCTCCGTCACGCAAGGTTGTATCTAACAAACTGATGTGACGGGTTTGTGCTAAGGCACGCATGTCGATTCCCTGACTAAATGTTGAGTGGGACGCCTTGGTTCGCGTCACTGATATTGGCCATAGTAGCTGGCGGAGCTCGGATTCTAGCAAAAACTACCGCCTGAGATAAGACGAATAGCTGATTATTCCGCCTAACTTGCACTTGAGAGGGATCGTTATATACTGCGCCCTTCACGAAAATTTGAGAATTTGAGGTTTCGTATGGCAATTCAAATCTGTGTGCCCAAAGAGGTTCGCAAAGACGAACAACGGGTGGCACTGGTACCAGACATTGTAAAACGGCTAGCCAAAGATGATGTGCAGATAAACGTAGAATCAGGCGCCGGCGAACTGGCGGGCTTTCCCGATAGCGACTACGAGAGTGCTACCCTCGTGGCGTCCAGCGGCGAGTTACTCGGTAAGGCAGATATCTGCCTGACGGTAAATCCGGCTACTAATGAGCAGATCGACCAGCTCAAAGATGGCTCGATCTTGATCGGATACCTGAATCCGCACTCCGACCTCGAGCGTTTCAACAAATTGAAACAAAAAAACATCAGTGCCTTTTCCATGGAACTGATCCCCCGAATTTCCCGCGCGCAAGCCATGGACGCCCTCTCATCTCAGGCATCCATCGCCGGTTATAAGGCGGTACTGCTGGCGAGCAATATCCTTGGCAAGTTCTTTCCCATGCTGACTACCGCCGCTGGCACCATCCGACCCTCCAAGGTACTGATTATTGGTGCTGGTGTTGCCGGCTTGCAAGCCATCGCTACAGCAAGACGGCTTGGTGCCATCGTAGAGGGCTACGATGTGCGCGCTGCAGTAAAGGAGCAGGTTGAATCCCTTGGCGCAAAATTTGTCGATATTGAAATCAAAGCCGAGGGCGACGGAGGATACGCCAGGGAACTAACCGACGAAGAAAAACAACAACAGCAAGCCATTCTGGCCAAGCATGTCGCGGCGGCAGATGTAATCGTCAGTACCGCCGCAATACCCGGCCGACCTTCTCCTCGCATCATCAGCACTGAAATGGTTGAAGGGATGCGCGCTGGTTCGGTAATAGTCGACCTCGCTGCCGAGGGTGGGGGTAATTGCGAGCTGACCAGGATTGACGAGACCGTACTGCATAAAGGCGTTAAAATTTATGGTCCGGTGAATGTTCCCAGCATGGTGGGCAATCATGCCAGCGAGCTTTACGCCAAAAACTTGTTAAATTTTCTTGAACTACTGATTCCCGAAGGCGCCATCAATATTGATCTCGAAGACGAAATTATTCGTGGCAGCATCATTACCCATGGCGGTGAAATTCTTCATGCGGGTATCAAAGAACAACTAGAAGGAGCTTCCTGATGATTGAAGGTCTCGCGGCAATATACATATTCATGTTGGCCGGTTTTACCGGCTACGAAATAATTAGCAAGGTACCGGTCATTTTGCATACCCCCTTGATGTCCGGCTCAAATTTCGTGCACGGCATTGTATTGGTAGGCGCCATGGTTGCGCTCGGAATCGCCGATTCCACCACAGAACAAGTTATCGGCTTTATCGCCGTCTTGCTCGGCGCAGGCAACGCGGTAGGTGGTTATGTAGTGACCGAGCGCATGCTGGAAATGTTCAAACCCAGCGACAAGCAATCTAAAGGGGGGAAATCATAGATGGAAACTATCATTCAGGCCTCCTATTTAATCGCCGCGGCGCTTTTCATTCTTGGCCTCAAACAAATGAGTTCTCCCGTCACTGCCCGACGCGGTATTTTGTGGGCAGGGGCTGGTATGGTTCTGGCTACCCTTGTGACCTTTATGACACCGGAGATTCTGGCTGGCGAGCAGGTTAACAGCAATATTCTGTTAATCATCGTGGCCATCGCTCTCGGTGGTGGCTATGCGTGGTATAGCGGCAAAAAAGTCGCCATGACCGACATGCCGCAGATGATCGCCATGTACAATGGCATGGGTGGCGGCGCCGCCGCCGCTATTGCCGCCGTCGAATTACTCAAGGCCAGCACAGAAGCCTCCAATGATCTAAGCGGAGCAACTACCGTGGCGAACGTGCTGGGAACAGACGTTGCCATACTTGGTATTCTCGGCGCGATAATCGGCACCATTTCTTTCAGTGGCAGTATTATCGCCTGGGCCAAACTCGATGGCCGCTTGAATCGCAGCAAGTTATTGCCCAAGCAACATCTGGTTAACGCGGTGCTGGCAATAGCGACGGTCGGTTTCGCCGCGGCTATCTATTTCAGCGCCGATATTAATACCATCATCATCTTCTACGCGCTTGCCCTGGTTCTGGGAATTTTTATTACTGTTCCGGTAGGTGGCGCGGACATGCCGGTGATCATTTCACTGTTCAACGCACTCACCGGATTAGCCGTGGGCTTCGAGGGCTATGTGCTTGGCAACGCGGCAATGATTATCGCCGGCATCGTAGTTGGCTCGGCCGGCTCCCTGCTCACGCAACTGATGGCGAAAGCCATGAATCGCTCAGTCGCCAATGTATTCTTCGCCGGAGTCGGCACAGGAGATGTTGTCGCCAGCGGCGATGGCACTGAAGGCGTGATGAAGGAAATACAGGCACAGGATGCCGGTATTCTGATGTCCTTTGCCAGCCAGGTAGTGATCATCCCCGGTTACGGCATGGCCGTAGCCCAGGCTCAGCACAAGATCTGGGAACTCACGCAAATACTCACCGAGAAAGGTGTGTCGGTTAAGTTTGCCATTCACCCGGTAGCGGGTCGTATGCCGGGTCATATGAACGTACTGCTGGCGGAAGCCGGCGTGCCATATGACATGATTTATGACATGGATGACATCAACGCCGACTTCAAGAACACCACTGTTGCACTGGTAATTGGCGCCAACGATGTAGTGAATCCTTCCGCCAAGAATGACACCAGCAGCCCGTTGTATGGCATGCCAATCCTGGATGCGATGAATGCGGATAATGTCATTGTTATCAAACGTGGCCGCGGAGCTGGATTCTCCGGCGTAGAAAACCCATTGTTCTTTGCTGATAACACCAAGATGTTATTTGGTGATGGACAGAAGGCCGCCAGTGCATTGATTCAGGCTGTAAAAGAACTCGGTTGAAATTGATTTTTGGCTAACACCGACTCAAGACACATTTTGCAACAACAACCACGCGCCGGTCTGTTACGGCGCTTGGCGGCCCTACTCTACGACGGTTTTCTGGTGGCGGCAATCTGGATGCTGATCGGTTATAGCATGCAATTTATTGTGGGACCCGACACTAATCAGTTAGTCGATGGCGTCGTGCAAACCAATCCTTTAATAGACAATATCCTTTTCCTGCTGATGCTCATCAGCAGCAGCGGTTTTTATATCTGGTTCTGGACTCGCAGCGGACAAACGCTTGGCATGATCGCCTGGCGCATCAAACTTGTCGCTAATGATGGCGGATTGATTAGCGTCAGGCAGGGTATTATTCGTTTCCTCGCCGCCTGGCCCTCTTTCTTTATGTTTGGGCTAGGGTACTTCTGGCTAACCATCGACGCTAACGGCGATGCCTTCCACGACAAACTCTCAAACAGCAAGGTTATTGTAGTGCCTAAGTCTCATCAACCCTTCTGATTTTCAAGCCATTTTAAAGACTTGATTGATCGTTGCCTGACTCCGCTATTGAGTTATTCATTCAAAATACCAGATTCCGCCGTTTACATAGCAGTCTGTGCTATCGAGAATCATGTGAATGCAAAGTCCAATCCCCAGGGCTCGCGTCTTGCTGGGCAGTAGCGCAGAAACATAGATGAGTATCGGGATGATTGTGTGCAGGGGGTGAAAACCCATACTGCATCGCGTCGGATCATACATTGGACTGGCGAATACATGGTCGATATCAATCACCAGAGCTATCAACATTATCGAATAAGTTCTGCTCCAGGTTTTTCGATAAAAGCCAATAGCGAATAGCAGCGGAATCATGAAATGTAGGGCAATATGCGTAATACGAAGCTCCTGAGAATGGGAATAGATAAAATACTGGCCTGTCAGTAGGCTGGATTGTAAACCCTCCCGCCCTCTCTAATCTATTTTCCATCACGCTACCTTTCGTCATTTTCTTCAGATTTCCTTAAGATTGAGTCTGTAGCATTAACTGCCACGTTAAACGTAATAGACTCGAATATTGAACTTTCAGAGCCTGTCCGATCTATTGCTGCCTGTAAACCTGATTGGAGGGGAGTAGACAAGGCTGAACTGGTGATACCTGCCCGCTTACTCAGATAAAAAAGGGGGAAGGAATAGAAGATGAAATATTCCGAATCAAGAAAATTGGCAGAGTATAAAGAAACATCAGGGAACTAATTAAAATGCCCAGACACTACAATTCGACGAGTCTATGTTATTAATTCCAACTAGTTTGAAATCAAAGATTGCCTTGGCTATACCAAGGCTCACTGACTCCTCCTCATCAAAAATTATAGTTGCAACCGCTCTCTTCATAATTTTATTTGGAAATTTTAGATTCGCTAAAAATATTCTTGCTGTTTTCCCGTTTAATATTAACAACCTCTACTTCCTGATAACGCTAGCAGTACTGTTCGCCTGCGGGACGATAATCGCCGCGTCCCTATTCTGTTTCAAATTCAGCACCAAGCCCGTATTGATAGGAATTTTGCTTCTATCATCAACAACCGCCTATTTCATGGATACCTACAATGTCATCATAGACGACGTAATGATAGACAACATCATGCGAACCGACCAAGCCGAGGTGGGTAATCTAATATCATTTCGTCAAATTCTCTATATAGTCTTGCTTGGGATATTACCTTCAATTGCAGTTTGGAAAACCAAAATTCATTACCTGGCTTTTCGGAAGGAATTATTCGCTCGCCTAAAACTTTGGATGGTTTGCATTACTCTGATATTGATTTCCTTATTTTCTTCTGCTAATTCCTACGCTTCATTTATACGAGAGCATAAATTACTCCGATTTTATGCCAACCCGACCTACATCTTTTACTCGCTTGGTCTTTATGGTAAAAACCAGATTGTCCGTGAAGCTTTTCTCGATTTCGAAGAAATAGCCGTCGACGCCGCAATACCGGTTAGTACAGGGCGCCGAAAATTGGTCATTCTTGTTGCTGGCGAGACCGTAAGAAGCGACCATCTTTCATTAAATGGCTATCAGCGAGAGACAACTCCGTATTTGGCGAAAGAAAAGATTGTGAACTTTCCTGATTTTTGGTCCTGCGGAACTTCCACTGCTGTATCTTTGCCCTGTATGTTTTCCATCTATGATCGGGATAATTTTAATGCCGCAAAAGCTCAAACCACGGAAAACGTACTCGATGTGCTGCAACGACTTGGCGTCAACGTCATCTGGATGGACAATAATTCAGACTCGAAAGGGGTAGCAACACGGGTAACATTCGAGAACTACAAAACCCACGCCCTAAATGCAATCTGTAATCCGGAGTGCCGCGATATTGGCATGTTAGGCCATCTTGATGACTACATAGATAAGCATCTCGAAGGAGACATCTTCATCGTCTTGCATCAAATGGGAAATCACGGTCCGGCCTACTTTAGACGCTATCCCGATGAGTTCGAAAAATTTATTCCGGCATGCAAGACAAATTTGCTGCAAAACTGTAGCAATGAAGAAATTGTCAATTCCTACGACAACGCAATTTTGTACACCGACTTTTTCCTTTCCAATACGATAGAATTTTTGAAAGAGCATAATGATAAATTCGAGACCACCATGCTTTATATAAGCGACCACGGAGAATCCCTGGGCGAATACAACCTGTATCTGCATGGACTGCCTTATATCCTGGCCCCGGCGTCACAAAAACATGTCCCTATGATTATGTGGATGGGGAAATGCATCAACTCAATTGAACCCGCCTGTGCTTCATTAAGAAATTCCCCTTCAAACAATTATTCCCAAGACAGTATATTTCATACGATTCTGGGACTCATGGATGTATCTACCACGGCCTATAATGCTTCTCTCGATATCCTCGACCACCATGCCGATTAACAGGCAATTACTCATAACGTGTGCGGCCTTGCTGACATCGATTCTGTTTTTCGAATTCACAGACATGGACATCTTTCTGCAAGATTACCTGTATAATTTCGAATCCGGGAAATGGATAATTGATAGCAAGGAGCCGATTTCAAAATTTTTACTGTATGACGGCATCAGGGTTCTTTATGTTGTTCTGCTTCTTCTCGCCTTGGGAGTCAGAATTTTTCTTCGAAAAAAAACATTCCTCCAACCCTTTAAACAGGGCCTCCTTATCGTCTGCATATCTCTCGTGCTGATTCCTGCGGTAGTCAACATCGCCAAAGTCACTACCAATATCCCCTGCCCCAAGGACTTGATTCACTATGATGGAGATTATCCTCCCATCAGTTTATTTGGTGGATATCCAGAAAATTTTGAGCAGGAGAATAATATAAGGTGTTATCCGGCCGGGCATGCAAGCGGGGGTTTCGCTCTGATGTCACTTTTCTTTTTGTTTAACAGCAGAAGAGCTCAAACAATTGCGCTAGCCTCTAGCATGACCCTTGCCTGGACCGTAGGGTTCTACAAAATTGGCATGGGCGATCATTTTCTTAGCCATACAATCACAACGATGTTATTAGCCTGGCTATTGATTCTACTAACGGCCAAGTTTGTTAGAGAAGCCAATTGGGGTAAATCCCTGTTTAAAAATTAGCCGTTTAAACATTAGCCGTTTACCCATCACGCTAAAATTAATCCAGTAAAAATTTTGTCAGCTTGCCATTTGTGCTGCGAGTATCCGCGGCGCAATAGCATTGATAGAGTTACCTCTTAATGTACGCGCCGTATAAAGTACAAGCCTAATCCAGCCGTAAGAAATATTGGAGCCAGCACAGCAAGCAAGGGGCTAAACCCGTAAAGCAAACTAACCGGCTCCATGATGCGCTGCATGATTGAAAATCCCAGGCCAATCCCCAGAGTCACAAATACTCGAAACCCTGTTGTCGAGTCACGCAGAGGCCCGAACACAAAGGAAATAGCGAGCATAACAAGAGACAGGGTCGCGAGGGGCTGCAATAATTTCTTCCAGAATGCCAAAAAATAGGTAGCAGAATCCAATCCTTCATCCGCATAAAATCTGGCTATTCTTCGCAAACCTGAAATCGACAGTCGATCAGGCTCAACCAATAAAACCGTGAGTAACACCGGTGATAAATCTACACGCCAGTCTTCTTGCAAGTATTGCCGTACGGCAATATTAGCTGTGGAAAAAATACTTTCACTTATATTGTCCAGTTGCCAGAAACTTTCGTCTCCCTGCTCGATGTAGCGCGCCGATTCAGCAAAGCTGCTGGAATCAATTTGACGATTTTCGCCGAGACGGTAGCGTGTAACCCCATACAGCAATTTGCCCCCAGGGGCGATTGCATTGATATGAATATACTCTTGGCCAACCTTGCGCCAGGTCCCCGATTCAGAGTTTATTGATGAACTCCCACTGCGTTTAATCGCCTTGTTACTTTGCGCCGACTGTTCCAACGGTGGTGATATGTATTCGCCTACCATCAAGCCAATAAACATGATCAAAATAGTAGGCTTCAGTACTGCCCATACGATCCTCCATACTCTGATGCCCGCCGCTTGCATAACTATAAGCTCGTTGTTCGAGGCCAACACTCCCAAGCCAATCAAGGCACCACCCAGCGCCACATAGGGTAATAACTCATAAATAGTGGCGGGCATTGTGAAAAGCACAAAAGTCAGCGCATTGATTGCGCTATAGTCTCCTCTGGTTCTGCTCAATTCATCCGCCAGAGAAAATATCAGCTCCATTGCGCTTACCAGCGATAAAACAACCAACATGGCCATGAACACTGTATTTCGAATATGGCTGTCCAAAATTTTCATGCTGAACTACCAAAGAAAAATAGCTTGCCCAGCCGCGAGTGTCTGTAAGCTGCCCAGGCTATCCCCGCAAAGAGTAAATGCACCCACCACATCCCTACCACGGGACTCAAGCTTTCATCGGCGATCAAGTCTTTCGAGACTTGCAACAATACAATATAGGTCGCATACAACAGCGCGGCTGGCACAAGCTTGCTGAATCGCCCCTGTCGAGGATTAACCTTGCTTAGTGGCACGGCTATCATGGTGACAATAGGAATCAACAATATCAACGAAATCCGCCACTGCAATTCGGCTTTATGTTCCGCCAAAGGCGAGCCGAGTAAATCTTTTGTCGGTAGAGCCTCTCTCTCAAGAACTAGCGCGAAGCTAATTGGCTCGGGCAATACAATCGACTGCACGTCGAACTGGCCGACGCTGAAATCTGCTCTGCCGGGAGTTCCATCATATTGCAATACATTTTCAAGCCGCATGAATCGGGCGCCGGTCTCTTCATCGATTTCGGAACGCGCTGACTCTGCCAGGATAATTCTAGGGCCATTTGACTCTCCTTCCACCGCCTGATCGCTGATAGCGACAAATACATTTACCAGGCTGCGCCCTTGATCTTGATTGTTCTGAATTCTTTCTGCGAAGGTAACGCGATCGCCACCTGCAAACACCTGAAATTGCCCCGCTACAATCAAGTCAATTTCCGTGAGTTGATCCTGATCCAGCTTCAGCTGCTCCGAATTCCTCTGTCCCCAGGGGGCAACCTGCAAGCTGAGAGCCGCGACGACTAGGAGAACCAGCAAGGATATCGCCATAGTAGTGAGCAGCAGTTTCACCTGGCTGTATCCACTACCGATAAGTATTACCATCTCGTTTTCTGCATACATGCGGCCATAGGCCAGCAAAATGCCAAGAAATAAAGCGAGAGGGAGAATAACCAGAAGGAAATCAGGCAATCGATAGAATATCAACAGCAGCAAGACATCGGTGGCTAGTTCGCCTGCCACCGCCTGACCAAGATAGAGAATAAAGCGACTCGTCAGCCCCACAATCAGCAGAATAACGGTGACCGCGGCCATCACTTGCAGGATTTGTTTGCTGAGATAACGAAAAATGATCAAACCAGAGCCGCATCTTTGCTTAAGGAAAGACTGCAGTTTACTCGATAAGCCGAATGGAAACAGCTAGCAGACCCATAACAAACTGCCACGGCTTAGGCAGTGACGTAGTTCAGGCTACCCGGGCCTCAGGCTGTTGCAGCATCGCGCTAAAAGCCGGGGGAATCTGGAATATCTGATGCTTGTCGAAATCGAAGAAAACCACTCCCATCTTGGCATTACAGACCACCTTCTCCAGCGCGCGATTGGTTACCTGTAAGCCAATATCAAAACCATAGCGGTTAAAACTACTGGCACCAACATCGATGATAAGCTGATCGTTGGCAAATGACTCCGAGCAGTACTCCACGGCAAGATCGGTGACTACCATGCCCAGGCCAAAGATATTGCCTTCGGTAAAGCCGAGACTGGCGAGGAATTGCAGGCGCGCCTCATGCAGAATTTTAATCATTGCCACGCTGTCCAGGTGCTTGGCGTAATTTACATCGCTAATCCCTACGCAACGCTCCATGCTGAACAAAAATTGATCTGGTGGAGAAACCTTGACTCGTGGCATATCTACTCCCTGAAAATATTACGGCTGCCAATCAGTAAACTGTGACAAGCAATCCTCGAATTGGTTCAAGAATTTGGTCAAATTTCTGGTCGATTTAAAAGTTTTGCGTGCTATAAAGTTGCCCTGCTTCGTTGTATGAATATCGGCATTGCTTAAGTGCCTGAATATCTTTAGGATTATCCACCAAGCCTATTTTATGCCGAATAGTCGGCGCGCAGTAAGGAGTTGTAATCCAACCATGAAGTATTCACTAAAGACCGGATCAGCAGAAAAAATCAGCGCCGATTGCGTTGTCGTCGTTGTTTGGAACAAGGGGCTGCTTAGCGATGAAGCAAAATCCATCGATTCGGCCAGCAACAAATGTATTAGCAAGCTTACGCGCACAGAAGACTTCACAGGCAAACTTGGTGACACACAACTTATCTACAGTCCGCCCGGAATAAAGGCTACACGGGTGTTGCTGCTTGGCGGCGGCGACAGCAAGAAACTAACCAGCAAAAATGCGCTAAAAATGCTGCAGTGTGGCCTCAAGGCTGTCAACGGCTTGAATGCCGCCAGCATACACTTTGCGCTGACCAGCATCACGGTGAAGGATCAAGACCCGGCCTGGTTAACGGCACGGCTCGCACAGGAGGCCGAGAGCACTAGTTACCGTTATAACGAGACCAAGAGCAAGAAAAGCAAGGCCCTTGCCGGTAAGGCTATCAGTATCGCCCCCGCCTCCAGCGGACAACGCAAGACGCTGGAACAGGCGTTGAAGCAGGGAGCGGCAATCGGCAAGGGTATTAATCTCGCTCGGCATCTGGGGAATTTACCCGGCAATATCTGTACTCCCACTTATCTGGCTAAGCAGGCCACGGTACTGGGCAACAAACATGCCTACTTAGCAGTAAGAGTATTAAGCGAGAAACAAATGAGCCGCCTGGGCATGGGCTCTCTGCTCTCCGTCTCAGCCGGATCAGCCGAGGAAGCAAAGCTGATCCTCATCGAATACAAGGGTGCCGCCGTGAGCAGCCAACCCCATGTACTGGTAGGCAAAGGGGTTACTTTCGATAGCGGCGGCATAAGTCTCAAACCTGGCGCCTCCATGGATGAGATGAAATTTGATATGTGCGGCGCCGCCAGTGTCATTGGCACCCTGGCAACGGTTGCCGAGCTCAAATTGCCAGTCAATGTGGTTGGCATCATCGGCGCCGTCGAGAATATGCCTGGCAGCAAGGCCACCAAACCCGGCGACATCGTTACCAGCATGTCGGGCAAGACCATCGAGGTGCTAAATACAGATGCCGAGGGCAGACTGGTTCTGTGTGATGCCCTGACCTATGCAGAGCGGTATAAGCCCCGCAGCGTTATTGATATAGCGACACTCACCGGTGCAGCGGTCGCCACTTTTGGTTCTCATGTCAATGCCTTGCTCAGCAACAACGATGACCTGGCAGATAGCTTGCTCAAATGTGGCGAACAGTGCCTTGATCGCGCCTGGCAGCTTCCCCTGTGGGAAGAATACCAGGAGCAGCTGAAGAGTAACTTCGCGGACATCGCTAATATTGGCGGACCCCGTGCTGGCACCATTACCGCCGCCTGTTTTCTTTCTCGCTTCGCCGAGAAATACAAATGGGCACATCTCGACATAGCGGGCAGCGCCTGGGACTCAGGGGATCAAAAAGGTGCCACCGGCCGGCCAGTGGCCTTGTTAGTGGAATACTTGCGAAGCCAGAAAGCCTAGACCGCGCTGGCTTGTAATACGAATATGGCACAGGTTAATTTCTACACCCTTAGCAACAAAAACAGCGAAGCACGCCTTCAGTTTGCCTGTCGCCTCATAGAAAAAGCCTACTCGCTGGGGCATAAGGTGTATGTTCACGCCGAATCGGCGGAGCAGGCACGAACTCTGGATGAATTGCTCTGGCAGTTTAGTCCATCCAGTTTTGTTCCCCATGGGCTGGCCGCAACAGAATCCTCCGACACAGAGGCCGTCATCATCGGCGACAGCTTGCCCGATGCAAGTCACAAGGATGTACTAATCAATCTCGGCCAGGAAGCCTGTGAAGCCCATGGGCAATTCACCCGTATTAATGAAATCATTACTGGTGATGAGGATAGCCTGCAACAGGGTCGCAGGCGCTATCGCTTTTATCAGGATCAGGGCTATCAAACCGATACTTTTAAGTTGTGAAAATTGACAATTCTCCGGCTATTCTCCAGCGCAACTTCTCGTTATCCCAGTTAAGATTCGACGCGTTCGCCTGTAATCCACACCCCTTGTTCGAACAAATGTGGACAGATTTATTTTTCTGACGCACAAAGCCCATGGACGCGCCCGGCATTCACCGCAATAATAGCGCCAGCGTCATTCCTCTCGTCCGAGCAAATAAGCCATGTCTGCGAACAAATTTCGAACCCTCACTGTTACTGCCATTGTTGTAGCTAATATGGTGGGAACCGGCGTCTTTACCAGCCTTGGCTTTCAACTGCTGGATATTCGCTCGGGCTTTGTGTTGCTCATGCTCTGGGTCGTCGGCGGGCTGGTGGCTGTTTGTGGCGCGATGACCTATGCCGAGCTGGGCGCAGCGATGCCCCGTTCCGGTGGCGAGTACAACTTCCTGACACGTATCTATCATCCGGTTGCAGGCTTTGTATCCGGTTGGGTTTCGGCCACGGTCGGATTCGCGGGTCCTACGGCTCTGGCGGCAATGACATTCGCCGCCTATGCGACGTCTGTGCTGCCTGGTGGCACGAGCCAGTGGCTGGAGAAGACCCTGGCCGCTGGGCTGGTGCTCATCCTGACGATTGTACATGCCAGCAATCACCGTAATAGTGGTGGCCTGCAGCTCATTTTTACAATTTTGAAAGTCGGGATAATTGTGGCGTTCTGTGTCGCCGCCATTGTCGCAATCGACACGCCGCAGACGCTCAGCTTTCTGCCTGTCGCCGGCGATGGTGCCTTGCTCACCAGCGGTACATTTGCGGTGTCCTTGATTTACGTCAGCTTCGCCTACACCGGGTGGAATGCCGCCACCTATCTGAGCAGTGAACTCGAACAAGCGCAGCGAACGCTGCCATGGATTCTTATGGGTGGCACACTGATCGTGACAGGCTTGTACGTGAGTTTGAACTTCGTGTTTCTGTATACTGCACCAATGGAGGCAATGGTGGGTCAAGTTGAGGTGGGCTTCATCGCGGCGGAGACCGCATTCGGCGACCTTGGCGGCCGATTTACCGGCCTGGTGTTTGCCATATTGCTAGTCTCTACCGTCAGTGCAATGACGATCGCCGGACCACGCGTCATACAGGTCATGGGCGAAGACTTCTCGGCACTAAAGGCGCTGGGCAAAACCAACAAAGATGGCATCCCCTCGACTGCAATTTTTATCCAATCGGCAATCGCATTGCTGTTCATTTTCTCGTCGACTTTTGAGTCGGTTCTGGTGTTCTCCGGATTTACACTGGCATTAAACAGCTTTGCTACGGTGCTCGGAATTTTCGTACTGCGCTGGCGGCAACCGGATTTGCCGCGCCCCTACAGAACATTCCTGTATCCCGTGCCACCGCTAATCTACCTCGCACTCACAGGCTGGACCTTGTGGTTCGTGCTGATAAGCCGACCCGTTGAAGGCTTATTCGGATTAGGCATCATGGCGGCCGGCTCGATTTTCTACTTTCTGTCTTTAAACAAGAGCAAATAACGGACATTATTTTTGCCAAGCTAAAATAAAAATGCATCACGTAAAAATTTCAATGGCGGCACTGACTGCCATTTATCAGCCATCGGGCTTAGCCAGTCGAAGCTTGCTATTTAACAGCTCAAATCCTGCTCCCTTGGTTCAAAGGGGAGTGTCATCTGCTTCAATCCCTGGAGAGCGATCTTCCACAATCTGTCACTGGCAAACGTTCCTGCTTGCACAGCCAGGCTTGCCAGCCTCGAAGTTCGGCAAAACACCCTGCCATCATGTATACTTGCGCCTTTTAAAATTCAGCAAAACCGCAAAAATATGGACAAGACTTACCAACCGAAACAGCTGGAAGAGCGCTGGTATAAAACCTGGGAAGAGCGAGGCTATTTCGCCCCTCAGGGCGATGGCGAACCTTACTGCATCGTCATCCCTCCTCCCAATGTTACTGGCCGCTTGCATATGGGTCATGGCTTTCAGAACGCAATCATGGATGCACTCACCCGTTACCATCGGATGCTCGGTCGTGCGACTCTTTGGCAGGTGGGTACTGACCACGCGGGCATTGCGACCCAAATGGTGGTGGAGCGGCAACTGAATGCAGCGGGTAGTTCCCGGCAAGAATTGGGACGCGAAGAATTCGTTAAGAAGGTGTGGGATTGGAAAGAAGAATCTGGCGGTATTATTACTGAGCAGATTCGTCGCTTGGGCTCGTCTCTGGATTGGACCCGAGAACGTTTTACTATGGATGCGCAACTGTCTGCCGTGGTAGAGAAAGTATTCATCGACCTGTATGACGAAGGCCTGATTTACCGCGGCAACCGCCTGGTGAACTGGGACCCGCAGTTACATACGGCGGTGTCTGATCTGGAAGTGATTTCCGAGGAAGAAGCCGGATCGCTCTGGCATTTCCGCTATCCGCTTGCGGATGATGCCAGCCGCCATATCACCATCGCCACCACCCGGCCTGAAACTCTTTTGGGCGATAGCGCTATCGCTGTTCATCCAGAGGATAAACGCTATCAGGATCTGATTGGAAAATTTGTTGAGTTGCCGCTCTGCAATCGCCAGATTCCAATCATCCCCGATGACTATGCCGATCCGAAATTTGGCACCGGTTGTGTGAAGATTACCCCCGCCCATGACTTCAATGACTACGAAGTGGGCAAACGCAACAATCTCGAAGTAATCAACATCCTCACCGATGACGCCTGCATAAATGACAATGCTCCCATCGCCTATCAAGGGCTGGATCGCTTCGAGGCGCGCAAGCGAGTCGTTGCCGATATGGAAGCGCTGGGCTTGGTGGACAAGATCGAGCCACATAAACTCAAGATTCCCCGTGGCGACCGCAGCGGCGTTATCATCGAGCCCTACCTCACTCACCAGTGGTATGTGGCAGTGCAATCTCTTGCCGACCCGGCTATTAAAGCCGTCGAAGACGGCGATATTGAGTTCGTACCGAAGAACTGGGAGAACACCTACTTCGCCTGGATGCGCAATATTCAGGACTGGTGTATTAGTCGTCAACTGTGGTGGGGACACCGCATCCCGGCCTGGTATGACGAAGAAGGCAAGGTCTTTGTGGGCGCTAACGAAGAGGACGTTCGCAGCAAGTACAGCCTGGGAAGTGAGATTAAACTTCGACAGGACGAAGACGTTCTCGACACCTGGTTCTCCTCCGCGCTGTGGACTTTTTCCACCCTGGGCTGGCCAGACGATCGAGAATATTTTGAGCGTTTTCACCCCACCGATGTTTTAGTCACCGGTTTCGACATTATCTTCTTCTGGGTTGCACGGATGATTATGATGACCCTGAAATTCACCGGCGAAATTCCCTTTAAGAAAGTGTATATCACTGGCCTTGTAAAAGATGAGCAAGGCCAAAAAATGTCCAAATCGAAAGGCAATATACTTGACCCTATTGATTTGATTGATGGTATTGGACTCGAGGAACTGGTCAGCAAGCGTACTGCCGACATGATGCAACCGCAGCTCAAGCAGACAATCGAACAACACACGCGGGATGCCTTCCCGAACGGCATTGCCGGATACGGCACCGATGCGCTTCGCTTTACCTTTTACTCCCTTGCCTCCACCGGTCGCGATATTAAATTCGATCTGGGCAGGACCGAAGGCTATCGAAATTTCTGTAACAAAATCTGGAATGCAGCGCGCTACGCCTTGATGAATTGCGAGGACAAATCTGTTGTAGAGAGAGCTTCGGTAGAAGATCAGCATTTTTCTGTCGCCGATAAATGGATTACTAGTCGCTTCGAGAAAACGGCGAAAGAAATTGAAGACGCCATGGCGACCTATCGCTTCGACCTGGCCTCACAGACCCTGCATGAATTTATTTGGAACGAA
>JABMOK010000146.1 GCA_013204155.1 Pseudohongiella sp.
ACAGTAGTAGTAGAAATACAGTAGTAGTAGAAATACAGTAGTAGTAGAAATAGAGTAGTAGTAGAAATAGAGTAGTAGAAGCAAAGTAATAAAAGCAAACTACAAGGACGCTCGCCATGACAGATACTGAATCTCTGCAACCCGCAAAAACCGAACCCGCAGGTTTGCTCAACACGGCGGTAAATATTCTCACCGCACCAGGGCAAGCTTTTATCGAGCTGAGACAACGTCCAAAGAAACTTTTCCCGCTTGCCCTGGTCATGATCAGTTCCATGGTGGTGATGTTCTGGTATTTTTCCATCGTAGATTTCGACTGGTTTATTGATGATTCCCTGTCCGCTGCCGATCTCAGCGAAGCGCAACTGGAAGTTCGTAGAGAAGCCATGCTGTCCATGTCGCAAACCACGTTTAGAATGTTTGGGGTGCTGGGAGGGGTAATCGGCATATTGTTAATTTCCGTTCTGCAAGCGGGCTATCTGAGTCTGGTCTCGGCACTGATCGGTGACAAATTCAAATTCAGCCATTGGTTTTCGCTGATAGCCTGGACCGGACTCCCCTATTTGCTCGCTGTGATCGGCATGGCGGTAACCATAGTGCTCAGCCCGAATGGGCAGTTAAGCGCCTACGATCTGAATCCACTGACACTGGCCAATTTGGGAGTGCAGTCCAGCAATGCATCGGTCATGACAATTCTAAACGCACTGAATCTGACATTGATCTGGAGTCTGCTGCTGGTGGTAATGGCGTATAAGCAGTGGCTGCAGTCGAGTTTATTCAAGGCCCTCGGCGTGGTATTGGCGCCCTATCTGCTTATTCTTGGTGTTTGGGCGTATTTCGCCTTCACTTAAACTATAATGTGTTACCTTTATTCTCCAATTTGCTAAGCTCCATCTCCTCTCATGTAACTCCGCATGTAACTCCGAGACAAATTAGCCGTCACTTAGTTGATGTTCACCAGGAAAACGGATTCGTTTTATGAATGCTAAAAAACTCCTATTAATCATACTGATAGCGGGCACGGTTATCGCACTGCCGTTTATTAATCGCTCAGTGCTCGGCACCAACGCCAAAGAAGTGAATGTCTCGACGCTCTCGCAACGCATTATTAGCCCTTCCATATTGGCCTCTGGCTTTCTGGCTCACGAAGAAGAAGTGATGCTCAGCTCAGAAGTCATCGGCAAAGTCGCTGAACTCTATGTCGAAGAAGGCGACGAAGTGCATCAGGGACAATTGCTGCTGCAAGTAGATGATAAAAATTTCATTGCCGGGCTGGAACAATCACAAGCGGCAGAGAGAATTACCAGTATCGACATCGAAAGACAGGAAGTGCGCATAGAGAACCTGAGCCGACAATTCGAACGCAGCAAGAGTCTGCACGAAAGAAAAATGATCGGCGACGACGAGTTTGATTCTATCCGAAATCAATTAGATCTGGCGCGAATCGATCTCAAGTCATCACTGGAGCGACTGGCACAGGCGCGCGCGCAACTCGATCAGGTGAATGACAATCTCAGTAAAACCAAGATCGTGTCTCCCATCGATGGACTGATTACCAGTCTCGACATCAAGGTGGGTGAGACGGCGATAGCCAGCGCCACCAATATTCCCGGCTCGTCGCTAATGACGATTGCCAATCCCGCCAGCATCTATACGGAAGTCTTGGTAGACGAGGCGGATGTAGCCAATATTGAAATTGGACAACGGGCCGAGATCGTCGCCATCGCCTACCCCGACCAGCCGATGCAGGGAGTGGTTCGCTATATTGCCAACACGGCAAAAGTGGCTCCAGGACGGCAGGGACTTAGCTTCACCGTTAAGATCGATATTATTGATGCCGGTGACGTCGTGCTCAGACCCGGGATGTCTTGTCGCGCAGAAATATTTACCCGCCAGGATCAGGAAGTAGTCGCCGTTCCGATTCAGGCCGTTATCTTTGAAGAGGACCGCTCCGAATTACGCAGCGAATATTTTGTTTTTGTTAATGACAACGGCATCGCGCGCAAGACCAAGATAGAAGTCGGAATTTCAGATGACGAATATCAGGAACTCATGAGCGACATAGACGATAATATTCAAATCATAGTCGGCCCCGACGAAGAACTTCGACATTTACTCGAAGGCGATCGCATAGACGCGACAGTAGTCGAACTGCAGTAGTCAAACTGCAGTAGTCGAACGACAATAGACACTGGCAAGCATTCCACAGACCAACAGGCACAGTAAAAGCCTTAAGAAACAAGCATGGCACTAATCGAACTCAGCGGCATTACCAAATATTACGAGATGGGAAATCAAGTGGTCAAGGCGCTTGATGGCATCGATATTGAAGTACTTGAAAACGATTACCTGGCATTCATCGGCTCCTCTGGCTCGGGAAAATCGACGATGCTGAACATTTTGGGTTGCCTCGACAAACCTACCAAGGGTCAGTATCACCTCAATAACAAGAACGTCGAAGGAATGGATCCTAACGAATTATCCGAAATTAGAAATCTCGAAATCGGTTTTATCTTTCAGAGTTTCAATTTGCTGCCTCGCGCCACGGCACTTGGCAATGTAATGCAACCCCTGGTGTATAGAGGCATCGGTTATCGTAAGCGCAAGGAAATGGCCATGGAAGCGCTGTCTCGAGTTAGTTTGGGTGATCGCACCGATCACCTGCCCAACCAATTATCCGGAGGCCAGCGGCAACGGGTGGCTATCGCCCGCGCGCTGGTCACCAATCCTTCGATTCTTTTAGCCGACGAGCCCACCGGAAACCTGGACTCGCAGACCACGGTAGAAATCATGCAACTGTTCGATGAGTTACACGCAGAGGGTCATACACTCATCATCGTAACCCATGAAGATGAAATTGCTCATCACTGCCATCGCGTGGTAGAAATGAAAGACGGAAAAATATTCACCGACAGTAAAACCGAATCCGCATCCGCATTCGCATCCGCCAAGGTAAGCTCCTGATGTTTTTCGCGCTGATCGAGAGTTTCCGTTCTGCATTAGCGTCAATCTATGCCCATGGCCTACGCAGCTTCCTGACTACGCTCGGTATCGTAATCGGTGTGGCCAGTGTGATTGCGGTAATTTCTGTCACTCAAGGCATGAGTTCCTTTATCGGCGACACCTTTGCCTCACTGGGCTCGAATAGTTTGACCATTCAGTCCTACACACCCATAGCGGATCAGATGAAGGGTATTCGAGCGAGACTCACTCCGGAAGATATGGAACTCATCGAGAGACGCTCCGATAACATTGCCTCAATAACACCGATATTGTACGCAACGCGATCTTCGCAAATAAAATACGGCTCACAAACCTCTTTTAGTCAGATCATGGGCACCACCTATGCCTATCAGGAAGTATCCCAATCCTATATGTCCGTGGGTCGATTCATCGCTCAGAGTGACGATGCGACGCGCCGGAGAGTGGTCGTCATCGGGGACGCGGTGAGAGAGAACCTCAGCCTGCCCGACAATCCGTTAAATGAGTATGTCGAGATCGGCGGGGAATGGTTCAAAATTGTTGGCTTGATGAAACCCAAGGGCGACATCATGGGTTTCAGCCAGGATGACATTGTCTTCGTGCCCTACAACACCATGCGCAGTCTGCAGGGCAATCAAGCGCGAACCGACATCCAGATACAATTGAGTCTAAGCGGTACCGCCGTGGTGGAAAATGTAGTTCAGCAACTGACCTCCTTACTGCGCAACGCCCACGATCTCGACAGCGACGAAGACGATGATTTCCAGATTCAAACCGCCGAACAGTTAATGGAAACTTTCGATACCGTGATCAATATGGTCACCATCGTAATCGGCGGCATTGTCAGTATCTCGCTGCTGGTTGGCGGCATTGGCATCATGAATATCATGCTGGTGTCGGTTACCGAGCGAACCCGGGAGATTGGCATCTGCAAGGCCATTGGCGCCAAGCGTCACCATATTCTGATGCAGTTTCTGATCGAAGCCTTATTGCTCTCCTTGCTCGGCGGCTTAATCGGGCTAGCCATCGGCTACGGCCTGGGCACCCTCATCTCTAACGGCATCCCGGGGTTTCCCCCTGCCAGCATTCCACTCTGGTCAGTTGCTTTGGCCTTAGGCTTTTCCGGCTTCGTCGGGGTCCTGTTTGGCATACTGCCAGCGGCGAAAGCCGCCAATCTCGACCCCATCGATGCGCTTCGCTATGAATAAAATTCCGGCAACTGTCTCAGGCACTGTTTCAGGCACTGTTTCAGGCACTGTTTCAGAAAAAAACAGAAAATTAGCGACTGCCCTGCGCCGCTGGAATGTGATAGCCTTTGCAGCCTGTTAATAGCCGTAGAAAAATCTTTATTTTGTCATTGTTTAAGCATTCCGAAGACCGCTGGCCGGTCTTTTTCATACTCGCTCTGAGCGTCGTCGATTTTGGTCTCTACTTTTTAGTCGATAACCCGTATGTGCTAGGCCTGTATTTCTACCTGATGATTCTGCCCAAAGCGCAAATTTGCGCCTGGAATCACCACCACCAACACGCCCCTACGTTTCGATTTACACCGATAAACCGTGTCATGGAATTTTTCTATGCGCTGCACACCGGAGTCACCACCAATCTTTGGGTGCTGCACCATAATCTCGGTCATCATGCCCATTATCTCGATCAAACCAAAGATGAGAGTCGTTGGACCCGGGACGATGGAAGTCAGATGGGAGAGTTTGAATACAGCGTAATAATAACCCTTACCGCTTACTACCGTGGCTATCTGGTCGGCAAAAAACACCCCAGGGAACAAAAAGATTTCCTGCTCTTTTCGGCACTGACCTTGGCGATCCTAGCGGGGCTGGTGGCTTACGATCCCGTCGCGGCACTGTTTATTTTTATCCTGCCGATGATCTTCGGACTATTCATGACCGCCTGGGCCACCTATGAGCACCACGCCGGATTGAATACCAATAATAAATTCGAGGCTTCATTCAATAATCTCAATCGCTGGTACAACCTGTTTACTGGCAATCTCGGCTACCACACGGCGCACCATCACAAGCAAGGACTGCACTGGTCTAAACTGCCGCAGCTGCACGAGAAAATTAAACATGACATCCCGGATGAATTGATTAGACAGAGCTGGGTATAAGTCTATTTAGGCACGGGCATAAAAAAACCGCTGGCAGCAAATGCTGACAGCGGTTTTTTTTATAAAGCAGATGTAGTTATAAAACAGAACAGTTATAAAACAGAGCAGTTATAAAACAGAACAGCTATAAAACAGAGCAGTTAATTGCTCACGCTGATGATGTGGATATCACTATTCGATGTCTTCAACTGGATCCTGTCACCCCCGCCGTTAATATCTCCTCTGCCAATAATTCGACGATCCTCTTCCCGAACGGTGAGCGGGAAATCAGTATAGATGCGGTAATCACCACGAGAACGTCGTGAAACTTCCAGTTCTGCATCGATAGTCGCCGCCAGATCGGCAGGAATGCGCAGGGTAATATCGCCACCGGCGGTATCTAACACCACCTCACCCCCTACGCGGCCGCTTACCGCCGAAAGATCAACTTCGATGCGGCCACCGGCGGTATCGGCATGCACCGGACCGGTGGTGCCACTGATAGTGATCCTGCCGCCGGAAGTATCGGCCGTAACCGGCCCATGACCGCCCTCGATGGTGATATTGCCAC
Organism: Pseudohongiella sp.; assembly: GCA_013204155.1. Lineage (GTDB taxonomy): Bacteria > Pseudomonadota > Gammaproteobacteria > Pseudomonadales > Pseudohongiellaceae > UBA9145. Next base: position 5,658 of record JABMOK010000146.1, read on the forward strand.
CGGAGGTATCCGCTTTAACGCTACTATCGCCGCCCGCCAGAAAAATATTACCGCCAGAAGTATCCGCTACCAATTCACCCCGAGCCCAGCCCGCTCGAATGCTGCCACCAGAAGTATCCAGACTGACGCGACCACCGCCCTCACCTACCTCGATGTTGCCACCGGAGGTATCAGCAAGCATATTGCCAGCCACATTACCGATAGTGATCTTGCCGCCGGACGTATCGGCCGATGCGTCGCCGGTAACATCACCAATGGTAATATTACCGCCAGAGGTATCGGCCACCACGTCACCATCCACATATTCGACTGTAATGTGACCGCCGGAAGTATCAGCATTCACATCGCCCCCGGTTACTCGACCAATTTCGATATATCCGCCGCTGGTATCCACCTCAACCTCACCGTTTATATCCGACACCTCGATATGGCCACCGCCGGTATCCAGCTCAAGATTGTAAGTAACAGGCACGTCGACATTGAATGAAATATTAGAGTTCCTGCGCAGTCCAAAGAGCCTTCCCCCTTCAGATTCTGCGATCACTTCGACATCGTTGCCGCGCTGCTGCATCTGCACATCGAAGCCGTTGGTATTGCGAACACGCACCCGCACCCGATTCTGATCCCAGGTATTTACCTCCATGTTCCCCGCGTCACTATTAATTGTCAGGGTGCCACCGGCAGTCACAGTGAATTCCTGCTCCCTATCAGCGGACTGAGCCTGCAATGTAGTGCTAGCGCTGAGTAACAGTGCCAGTGCCATTAATCTTGTCAATGTATTGGCTAAATGCGTCATAGTATCCACCTCTTAATGTCGATCCCTAGAATAATTTTATAAAGTAATTGAACCGCTATCAGACGCTTCGACAATTGTTCTGGCCTGAGCGCGGATAAATTCATTGCTGTCTGTGTTCATTTGCTGCCGAAAAACCGCCAGGGTTTGCTCGTCTGGATAATTTACCAGGGCCTGGAATGCTTCTATTCTGACCCCCTGATTAACATCTTCGCTGAGTGCATAACGCAGGGCATCACGCACGCTTTCTTGATGTGCAAGTTGCGCCAGAGACTGCACCGCTTGATAGCGAACACCTGGGTTCTGATCGTGAGTGAGCACATGGATAAGTGCCTCGTAGACTTTATCGCCGGAGGCTACTGGTTGCAGCGCATTGATGGTGTCCAGCCGGGACGCGCTGTCGATATCACCTTGCAGCGCCACCGCCATCAAGCCATAAATATTCTGATCGGCCACATTGCCCGTGAGTCGCGTTTCAGAAGCCAGTGAAAATGATAAATCAATCTCACCGGTCACCACGTCATAGTTATTAACCTTGAGCTGGTATATTTCGTAGTCTTCATCGCTAACCATCTGTAACGGGGTGAGACCGGCGCGGGTATCTGCCGCAAGCAATTGCCCGACCCCGGAGTCAGAAGTCTGAACAGCCGGGGGCGATGCCAGCAGAATGCCCAGGACAAAAGTCGCCGCCATTGCCCCGCCCTGAAAAGCCACGACCAAAGGCCTGGAAAAGAGATCCTGCAACCAATGCTTTAGCGAGAAACGCGTGCGATTTTCCCTTTGCAGATTCTGCCGCAGCATGAAGCGGTTACCCTGCAAACGATCTTCGTCAATCTGCGGTTGCATGCCTATCGGCAGCGCACTGTTCAGGCGCTGCTCTTCTTCGAAGGCGTCTTTCAGTGCCGGATTAGTTTCCAGCTCCCGTTCAAATCGGGCGACGTCTTCGGCGGGTAGATCCCCGTAGAGATAGCTGATTATCTGGAGCTGTAATTGCTCTTTGTTTGCTGAAATGCTCATCGCCTGTATCCTGACTAGTGATAGTCCGCTAATTGATGTTTCAATTTATTTCTCGCCCTGAACAAAACCACTTTCACCGAATTGTCAGTACAAGACATTATCTCTGCTGCTTCTCGAAGCTTCATCCCTTGCTGATGACAAAGCACAAAAGCGATACGTTCCGTGTCCGTCAATTTCTCCATGGCTGTATTGATCTGTGTATTCAGCTCGCCATTCAACAAATTTGATTCGGGAGAATGACTATCCGTGTACTTCTCCTCACGCTGGTATTGATTCTGTATGGCCGCCATTTTCTGCCAGGTTCGCTTCAATTTTCTGCGATTGGACAGCGCTGTATTGACGACGATCTTGTGCAACCAGGTGCTGAACTTGCTTTCCAACTTAAACTTGGGCAGTGCTCTATAGGCGGCCAGCATCGCATCCTGATAGATGTCGTTGGCGTCGTCGGGGGTGTGGGCAAAACCCGCTGCCACCGCCAGCATCTGCGCTTCCAACAGGCGCACCAGTCGCTCAAACGCGGCAATATTGCCCGACTGCGCCGATCTCACCAGCTCCTCTTCCGTTTCCCTTAACAAGGAAATCTCCCCGCATTCACCGGATTTCTCCGGATTTGACCCGTTATTGCCTGAATTACTAGATTAGAGTGTACTTCGATGAAAAGGGTTAACAACAGCCTGAAATAAAAAATCAGACCCAAACCCGGGGATTTAAGCGGAGTACAACGGAAAGAGAGCAGAGAGAGAGCATAGAGAGAACAAAAAAAGCAGGGCACGAAGGCCCTGCGGCAAGGGTTCTGGTAGGAGACTGGGACTGGCGAGGGCCGTGCCGGCACGCAACAACGCGTGATATTTACGGCTTCGGCACAAGCCGAGGCGTTCTCGCGCTGTTATTGGTCTTCTTCGGTGTTCTGCAACTCACTCTACACCCCAGTCTACACCTCAGTCTGTGGCTCTGCAGGCGCTTGCCGTAACTACTGTGCCCGCGGTCGCGCTCTGTTCGCCGCGCCTGGCCGCCCACCCTGACGAGCTCTCGCGGCTTCTCGGCTGCGCCGCTTCTCACGCAAGGCCTCGCGCTGCTCGTCGCTCAAGGAATCCAATTGCTGCTGATTCGCCTGCCGCTTGGCCTGCCGTTCTTCTTGCGTAAGCTGGCGCAGTTCTTCGATGCGTGCCCGCCGCTCAATTTTTTGCTGTTCGGAATCAGGATTGAGCTGCACTACTGTATTTGCGTCGTCCTGTGCAGTAGCGATTGGAATTTGCAACACAAAAGCCAGCACCGCCGCTACAGGACCGATTAATTTTCTCATGACTTAAATCTCCGTTATCTGCTGTTTTACTTGATGCGTTTTACCGAATCGATGAATTTTGTCTGACAATCCATCGTCCTGCCCTGTTTAACGCAAAGTTGGCCAAGCGGTTTACAGGCTCGATGCATTGCACTGAGATAGAGCAAACAGCGGGGCTAATTGTGAGTTCTGTAATAAGGCATTGGGCGAGATTTAACGCAGCGCGATCGGCAATCGCCGTCGAGCTTGTTGTTAGTGATTAACGTTGTCAGGAGAGTAGTGTTGTCAGGAGAGAAGAGTAGAGGAGAGGAGAGTAGAGGAGAGTAGTGTTGTCAGCGGATTAACCTTGCCCGCAGATTATTTCAGCCAGGATTGAATTTCGACCGCCAGCTGCTGCGGTTTTTCGAAGGGAAGCAGATGGCCTGCTTCGGCAATTTCTAAAAAATCATGATGGGCCGACATTGTCTGCCATTTGTTCCAGGCGGCCGGAAAAACCGTGTCGGATTGCTGTCCGCGAATCGCCAACACCGGCACGGTGATTTGCGGCAATAAGCGCCATAGACTGTGCACCAGGGTATAACATCGCGCTTCCCAGGCTTTGCTATAGCGTAGCTGGAACCCGCCGTCTTCAGTTGCACAGATCCCGTGCTGAACATAGTCCCACAGCACCTCATCGCTAATGTTCTTAAACACATACTTGGGGCGAAAGTGATCAAATGCCTGCTGTCGATCAGACCAGTAATCGACTCTCTCAAGAGTCTTTCTCACCAAAGGAATCTTGTGTTTGGCGAAGCGCCCAAAAAAGCGCAGGGCCAGCAGATAGCGTCGTGGCACCAGCACCGGCTCTATCAACACAATAGACTTAAACAGCTCCGGACGTTTTACGGCGGCAATTAGCGTTGCCGCCGCACCCATCGAATGTCCAATACTGATTAATGGTTTATCAAGCGTTTCCGCCACACGTATCAAATCCTCTCCAAACACCTGCCAGGATTGCAAACTGGACGGATCGGGGCTTGGCTGCCACAGGGGCCGATGCAAACTTGCAATAACTTGATGGGAGTCGGTAAAGGCTTGTAAGAATGCACTGTAGGCGAGCGGCGGATAGGCATTGGCATGAGAGAAATGCAACAGCGGGCCCTGACCACCGACGGTGATAAAGGGGGGGCTTTGCGGAGAATGAATTTGCGCCATAACAGACTGGATTTGTCCCGAGAAAGCCCATTCTGGCACGGCGGCCAGGTAAAAACAGGATAATTGTTCCTTTACAACAAACTACTACAACAAACTACAACTCACCCCTACCACATCTAGCCCCCGCCACAACTCGCGCCGCGAGCTGGAATTTTGTTAATCTGCCCCCATATCTGTTTACTAAGCCGCCGAAACAGACTAATAATGGCTTTCTGCTTTTAAGGGGGACTGATCATGGAATTCGAATTTCTATATTGGCATTGGATGGTTATGGGCATCGCCCTGATGCTCTCAGAAATTTTTCTAGGTTCCTTCTTTATCTTCTGGTTTGGCGCCGCGGCAGTGGTCGTTGGCCTGCTCCTGATTCCATTTCCGGCAGTATCCGAAACGGCTCAAATTATCATCTGGACTTTTTCATCTACGGTGTTCGCCGTCGGCTGGTTTAAACTGCTAAAACCGCTTTCGACAGACAATACCAAGGCCGGCTTGTCCAGAGAAGCATTGTTAGGCGAAATGGGACAGGTGCTATCCCCTCCCAAGGGAGAAAAACGCGGCAAGGTTCGATTTCCCGCTCCGCTACTGGGGTCAGATGAAAGGCTGATAATTTCACAGGATGTGTTAAGCATAGGAGATCGCGTCAGCGTAGTAGATTTATCTGGAAACTCGCTGATTGTTAAGAAAGCCTAGCTCAGAATTTCCCTCAACCCTCAATCAGAAGGAATCTCGTAATGGAACCAGCTTTAATATTGGCAATAGCCGTCCTGCTCTTTTTACTGATCACTGTTGCCAAAGGTGTACGCCAGGTACCGCAGGGATTTAAATGGGTTGTGCAACGCCTTGGGAAATACCATACCTCCCTCAACCCGGGACTGAATTTCATCATCCCTTACATCGATAATGTCGCATTCAAAGTCACCACAAAAGACATCGTGCTCGACATTCCTTCACAAGAAGTCATCACCAAAGATAATGCCGTGCTAATTACCAATGCGGTCGCCTACATCAACATCGTCTCACCGGAGAAGGCTGTATACGGTGTTGAGGATTATGTGTTTGCGATCCAGACTCTGGTGCAGACTTCATTGCGCTCGATCGTAGGCGAGATGACACTGGACGAAGCCCTGTCTTCGAGAGATCACATCAAGGCAAAACTGAAAGCCGCCATTTCCGATGATATCGCCGACTGGGGCATCACGCTAAAAACCGTTGAAATCCAGGACATCAATCCCTCGGATACGATGCAGGCGGCGATGGAAGAACAGGCGGCCGCCGAACGCGCGAGACGAGCGACGGTGACTCGCGCCGACGGCGATAAACACGCCGCAATTCTGAAGGCCGAAGGGGCGCTCGAGGCGTCGAGACGCGAGGCCGAGGCCCAGGTCATATTGGCCACAGCGAGCAAGACAGCGATTACCCTGGTATCAGAAGCTATCGGTGAAAAAGAAATGCCCGTGGTTTATTTACTGGGCGAGAGATATATCAGTTCCTTGCAGCATCTAGCCGAATCCGGCAATAGCAAATTTGTAGTGTTCCCAGCCGATATTCCGGCAGCCATTAAGGGCTTAATGGGCAGGTAATCGCACTCGCTGACGAATCAGGCGGCAGGCCCGTGTTCAGTCCTATAGACTAAACATGCACCCGCTGCTAATTCAGAGACAAGCTAAATCGATAGTGAAACTAAATCGATAGTGAAGCTAAATCGATAGTGAAGCTAAAACCATCGTGGAGCCGAATTAACCCTTCCAAGGGCTAATTAAACGCTACAGTCGAGCCGCCGCCTCATAGACCATCAGCTTGCGAGTCTTGATAGTTCTAATCACAAGATACAGCGCGAGCCCCGCTGGCCCCAACATAAACGTCAACACCAGACAGGGTATAAGCAGCCAGTGAGAAATTCCCTGTCGCTGTGAATCATTCAACTCCCAGCAACCAACAAACAAGTCAAAGGCCAGATAATGGATCCAACCGGCCGTCATCACATAGGGATTAGAGAACAGAATCGACACGGCTTCCAATGAGCCAAAGCCCCCACCTTCCGGCATCGACCCGCTCTGAGAAATAAACAGACCGACATAAACCAAACCCAGAACGAAAGGTATGATACCGGCACTGATTAGTCCCAGCGTCCATTTCCAGCGCGGCAACAAAATCAGCAATAGCCAGCCTGGTAAAACGATGTTTCCGCAAATTGAAAAGATAAGCTCGGCTGACATAATTTTCCCCTGTTATTATTTTGTGTCCAGCAGATTAGTTTAATCATCGCGTCAAGTAAACAGTCGGCAACAACCACTTCGAGACAGCGAGTCACGAAAATTCCAAGCCTCAACTGGCCTTTCACTCACCGCACTGAATATCAAATCGGGACTCTAACAAGTATTTGAGGGGCAAGCCGAGTTCAAAGGGCAATTTTTTTTGAGCAAAAAAAACCCGCCAATGGCGGGTTTCCTCGATCTTTCTTTGTGAGAAAATAGCAAGTAAGGATTGGTTTCCTAAAATGTGCCGTCTATCTTCAGTGAAATAACCCGTCCCGATTTTGAACACTGGTCTTCAATCTCTTCCAGAATACCGGCCGAGATTCGGCCCACGAAGCGATGTCGTTCCCGGCACTGGAGATTGCTGGTCGCGTCTCTGGCGTCAAACCGATAGGTAGTTCCGCGCGAATCGGCAAATTCGACAAAGGCATTACTCATCGGCTCTCCAAGATAGGCTTCTATATCATCGATATCATAACGCTTCTCGTTGCCATCGAATCGATTGCTCCATGACAGCCCATAATTCATATTCCAGGCGGGAACATCGTGTCGAAACCCCAGGTTCAGTCGACCACGACTCATCCTCGCAAAACGCCGGTTAATACCGAGAAAAGGATCTTTAATTTCCGATGTCACAACATTGAATCGTGAAGTCAGTAACAGATTCGGCATGTCGATCATGCGCATCCTGATGCTGGCATTAAGATTCAATCCCAAAACCTCACCATCACCGATATTGCCATTCGCCGATTTCAGATTAGCTTCAGAGGTAGATACATCGATGCGCTCGATATGGTCTTTGTGCCGATGATAGAAAATGTTGGCATCGAGGACACCGATATCATTTGGCAACCGATATTCGGCATTGAGATCATTTTTCCAGAACCACTCCTGACGCAGGTTTTCGTTACCCGCAAGCGTATTCGAATCATTGTCCTGGTCATCATTCGCCGCGACAAAATCGTTAAAACTGAGTTGTCGCACAACCTTCTCGGTCGAGGCTCTCAGCTGTAATTGCGGGGTTAAATCATAGCGGAAATCAATTTTTGGTTTTACAAAATCGAAATCCCGCGACTTGTTCACATCACCGCTTTGGCTGATCTCGGAAAGCTCATACAATAAAGTGCTCTCCAGAGACATTTTCGGATTTATAATCCAGTTATGAATGAGAAATGGCTCATAGCGAATCTCTTCCACCGAGGAGTTAGCGTTGGAGATAGCTTGCGGCACCAGCCCGCCAAAAGCAGCAGAAGAAACACCCGTGCTACTGGCAAGCCCCAGTGCCAGAGTGGAATCCAGAATTGTTTGCGCGCGCTCTACACCAAATTCGATATCCTGACCTTGAACCAGGTCCATGGTGTAGGAGCCGCGAACAATACGTTCCTTGGTGGTGCTGCCTGAGGCCAGAAACAAATCCTTCGCCTCAGAGCCATCGGCAAAAACATCAAACCGCTCCCTGATAGAGTCATTGTTATATTGATTGGCAATAAACAAGACTTTGAAGCGGCTGCCATTGCCGGCCAGGTATTCATAGTCACCACCAATTTCCCAATTGTCTTGCTCGCCCGGAATATCTTCGCGCTCGACTGCCACTGTGTTGGGCGTGACTTTCAGATTCGTGGTACGGCGCAGCACGTCGGCTGGATTGTCATTCTGGGCATACAGCGCATTAAATCTGGCGCTACTGTTTTCATTAATCGCATAGTTGAAGTTGGCGCTATAATTGTAGCTGGTTTGATCCCGTGTGGTTTCTTCCCATACGGCATCGTTAGGCGAGAAATCACCAAGAATACTGCTCTCGGTACTCAGTCGATAATTGTGGCGGGGCTCAGCGACGGCACTTAACACATAGTTCAATGCGCCACTCTGGCCGCTGAAAGAAATCTGCCCGCCGGGCTGGTTTTTGTTATCGATGTAATGATCCAAATTCAGCTGGTAGCTGATGCTGTTGGACGAAAGCTCTTCAAACAGGACCACGTTCACTACCTGGCCGCTGCCTCTGACATCCAGCTCGCCGGATGTGCCGCGGATAATTTCGATGCGGTCCACTTGATCGGCGGTGATGCGATTCATCTGAGCGCTGGTGTCATTGCCCTTACCGGCGGTGCGTTTACCGTTAATCAATATCTGACTACCACCGCTGCCGCTGCCTAATCCACGACCGCCGCCTCCACCGCCAGGCCTACCGCCGCCAAAATTATTTCCACCACCGGTGGCGGAACCAACGCCCGGAATACGATCCAGCATATCCTGCGCAGTTATTGGAGCGAACTCCGCGAAATAGGAAGCGGGATACACCACCGTAGAATCATCGCCTACGTTGTCCTGAGCGCTGACAGACAGGGAAAGACCTGAACACACTAATAGCGCCGAAACACGGGCGGCATTGATCACGATTTGTGGAAAAGTAAGATGCATAATTAAAACTCTTGTAGTTCGATTAGTACGACGATAAATGGGAAATATGAAAGTAGAGCACTAGCTATCGGCTTTTAGTTCCAAATTCAGTACAAATGTTACAAATTGTTGATTTGAGGATTATAAAAGATGGCGGCACATATATTTGTGACAAATTGTAGAGTAAACCGTGTGTTCAGCCTTTCCGGGCCTCTTAGCGCAGTGATAGCGGGCATTTCTTAATCCCTGAAGCCTGCGTTACACTAGGCGCCGCAGTAAACAATTAGATTATGAGTGAGATCGAATCCATCGTGAATACAGAACAAATCGAGCAACGGTCGTTTCTGGCCAGACTACTGGCCGGCGAATATGGCCTGGCATTAACCTACTGGGCCCTCTATTTTGTGGGCGCGGGAGCCTTCTTCCTGTTCGGCAGCCGGGCGGTAGACAATGAACAATGGATTCCCTATCTGGCGATGGTCGCCGTGATGATGAGCTACACGGTTATTTTAATTATCGGGGTGCGGGCCGCGTATAAAGGCCCGCAATTATGGAAAGTCATGTCACGCACCTCCTCGGTGTTTATGATTATCAATATTCTGGTGGGCATTAGCACCCTGGGCTTTGTCTACTGATGCTGACCCTTCGACTGTCTGGCTTCGGCAGACTGATTTCGGCTGTTGCGCCGCGAGCGAGTTAGCTGCAAGATCAAACAATAGCTTGGGCAAATCGTCATTCTCTGATCAGGACATCACCTTGAACCCTTCTCCAGCAAGCAGTTACGCACTGGTAGTTAAAAAAAATTGTCCTACCTGTGCGCTCATCGAACCGGTAATCAACTCTCTGGCGAAAAACAGTGCCGTCAAGCTTCGAGTCTATGTGCAGGATGACATCTCGTTTGTGAAAGATGTCGCTGATTTGGGCGCTGAATTGATAGATGACACCGATCTCGAGTTTTCCTACAAAAATGCGATTGAAATAGTCCCCACCCTGATTCGTCTCGGCGCCGATGAAAAAGAACAATCACGGGTATTCGGCTGGGACAAACAGCAATGGCAGGAATTCACCGCAATGGCTGAGCTAGGCACCGAGCTTGTCGATTTCAAACCGGGTTGCGGCTCCAGGACTCAGGATCCAGGCATGGATGAAGTATTGGCGCTTAGATTCGACAGCCAACGATTGCAAGCCAGAAAAATCGAACTGGCTGAAGCCGAAGACATTATGGAGG
>JABMOK010000147.1 GCA_013204155.1 Pseudohongiella sp.
ATAAAGGTCTGGGCGAAATAAACCCGGATCAGCTCTGGGATACAACCATGAACCCGGAGACTCGGCGCATGCTGCAAGTAACCATTGACGATGCGATAGGGGCGGATCAACTCTTCAACACTTTGATGGGCGATCAGGTTGAGCCAAGGCGTGAGTTTATCGAGCAAAACGCGCTTGCCGCTGAAAATCTGGATATTTAGAAGGACAAAGTTAACCCAGCTTCTCTACAGTTTCGCGAACCCAGCTTTCTACCTCAACGGTTAGCTGGCTCGCATCACCGCTAGCCGTTGAAACACTCTTCCCAATGACAACGGTTATAAGCCCAGGACGTTTAATAAATTTTCGCGCGGGCCAGCAATAGCCGGCGTTGTGAGCAATGGGAATAATCGGTGTTTTGGCCGCAACCGCTAACTTTGCAGCACCCCTCGAAAAACGCTTGACCGTACCATACTGAACACGCGTGCCCTCCGGAAACACAATTACTGAATTTCCAGCAGCAATCCGGTCGACTCCTTGCAGCAACAAAGATTTTCCTGCCTCGCGTGGCTTGCTTCTATCGATGGCAATAGGTTTTAGTAAGCGTAACGCCCAGCCCCAAAAAGGAATGCGCATTAGTTCCTTTTTTAGAATTGGTGAAACCGGGAATATCAGTTTGTAAAATAGAATGGTCTCCCAGCTGCTTTGATGATTGGCGACAATAACAGTAGGCGTATCCGGGAGGTTTTCAAGGCCTTGAACTTGATAGCGGACACCGCAGCAAAGTCTTAACCAATACAATATGAACCCACACCACATGCTGGCGAAGAAATACCTTCCTCTGGGAGGAAGCAAGGGAAACAACAGAATAAAAAGAGTGGGAATGACGACAGTCCCGGGATAGAAGCCCAAATAGAAAAAGGTGGACCGAATGCCGAGCCACAGCTTGCTGTTAAACATCGATCACCAGCTTTTGCTCTACCGCCGCCGCCAAATTATCATATACGGGAATATCAAGTAGCCCTTCTTGTCGAATACGCTTTTCCGTTGCAGTCCCTTTGCCGGTTCTGACCAATATTGGTTTACATCCAAATGCGAGCGCGGCCTGAACATCTTTATAGCTATCACCAACAAAATAGGACCCGGCCAGTGAGCAGGAAAACGCAGTCTCGATCTGTTCTAACAAACCCGTCCCTGGTTTACGACACAGACAATGTTGCTCTGGGGTGTGAGGGCAATAGAATATACCATCCAATAATCCGCCAGACTCTTCAACCATAGAATAAAGTTTATGATGTATTTGCGCCAATGTGTCTTCATCGAACAGGTTTCTGCCAATACCGGATTGGTTGGTGGCAACCACAACCTTATATCCAGACTTGCTTAAGGCGGCGATAGAATCAATGCTCCCGTCGATAGGAAGCCATTCATCAGCCGACTTTATATAATTATCGGAATCCTGATTAATTACACCATCCCTATCAAGCACAACGACTTTCATGATGACTCACTGTATTGTTGCAGAGTTGGTTAGCTAGTGTGTAAGTAGGATATATCGGCTACCTGCAGGAAAATGCCTCTAAGACGTTGCAATATCGCGATTCGATTATTTCTTACAGCGGGCTCTTCACACATGACAAGAACCTCATCGAAGAATTTGTCCACGCTTTCACCAAGTTCAGCAAGTTGCTCCAGGCCACTCTTGTAGTCGCCGGCGCGAAACAAAGGAGCCACGCTCAATTCTTTCTCTCGCAGATTTGAGAAGAGCAGTCTCTCAGCATCCTCTTCAAACAGAGTCTCATCTATTACACTGTCAGCAATCGGATCCTCGAGTTTTGCCAGCAGGTTCGAAACCCGTTTATTCGCCGCGGCCAGCGGCCCTGATTGTTCGAGGAGGCTAAAATGATTCACCGCCTGAACACGCAGATGAAAATCCGAAGGCCGACGAGGCTTGAGCGCAAAAACCGATTGAAAAATGTTACTGGGGACACCTTCATCGAGATACCAGGCACGGAATCGCTCGAGTAAAAAATCAAAGACCTTGAGCCGTGTATCGGGCGCAACTTCGACTTTATCGAAGCCAGCGATAGAGGTATCAATGCAATCCAATATATCCAGATCGATCTGCTTTTCTACCAAAATTCGCAGAATGCCAATGGCTGCCCGGCGAAGAGCAAACGGGTCCTTGGAGCCGGTAGGGGGCTGCCCTATGGCGAACAAGCCAACAATAGAGTCAAGCTTGTCAGCCATCGCCAGGATGCAAGCCGTAATTGACGAAGGTAAACGATCACCGGAAAACCGGGGCATATATTGCTCGCGTATCGCCACAGCAACTTCAGCGGGCTCCCCATCATTTAGCGCATAGTAATAGCCCATTGTGCCTTGCAGGTCGGCGAACTCCCCAACCATATTAGTTACCAAATCGCATTTAGAAAGTAAGGCGGCGCGCTGGCAAAACTCTTCATTTTCTTCAAGCGTACTGGCGATTGCTTTGGACAGTTTGGAAATTCGAACCGAGCGTTCGTAAACAGTTCCCAGCTTGGTTTGAAACACGACCTTCTTTAGCTGTTCCAGCCGATTCTCAAGAGTCTGTTGTTTGTCGGTTTCAAAAAAGAATTGCGCATCGGCCAAGCGCGGCCGAATTACGCGTTCGTTGCCCTCGATTACCTGAACAGGATCTTTACTGCGAATATTGCTAACCGTTACAAACAGAGGCAATAGTTTGGAATCCTTATCGACCAGATAGAAACACTTCTGATGGGATTTCATCGCCAAAATGAGAGCCTCTGAAGGAACCTGCAAATAGTGTTCTTCAAATTTTCCCGTTAAGGCAACCGGATACTCAACCAGGCCTGTGACTTCCTCGAGCAAGGCCTCGTCGACTACTGTAATAGCGCCAAGTTTTTTGCCTTCCTCTTCGACCAGTTTACGAATCAATTCTTTACGCGTATCAAAATCGGCAATTACGCATCCGGGAGATTCCAGTAGTGATTGATAGTCGCTGACATTTGCTAACGGAATCTTTTCATTGTGATGAAACCGATGACCATAAGAATAGGTATCTGACTCTACCCCCATTATGTTGGTGCGTATCCCTTCGTCGCCAAACAGAAGTACTACCCAGTGCACTGGCCGCACAAATTCATTGCGGGACGCCCCCCAGCGCATTCGTTTCGGTATGGGGAGATTTGCCAGCGCGGTGTCGATAATAGAGGGCAAAAGCTCTTGTGTGTTCTTGCCAGACTCTGCCGATGAAAATGCCAGCTTCTCAACGCCGTCTTTTTCGGCGGAGCTTAGTTGTGTCACGTCGACGTTACAGGATTTGGCAAATCCAAGTGCAGCAGGCGTAGGTTTTCCGTCAGCATCATAGGCAGCGCTTAACGCGGGACCGAATCTTTCGGATTGCTTATCTGCCTGTCTTTCATCCAGATCGTTAACAATTACCGACAGTCGCCGTGGAGTCGCAAAACGCTGAACCGTGGAAAAGCCCAGATGCTGTTTTTTCAACCCCGAGACGATTTCGCTTTCAAACGCTTTCGCCAGCGTGTTTAAAGCTTTTGGCGGCAACTCTTCCGTGCCTATTTCGACTAAAAAATTTCGTTTTGACATAGGGGCTATTTTTCCAGGTATTCGCGACGCAGTTCATCACTTGCCAGTGGGAAGCCCAGCTGTTTGCGGCTATCGAAATAGGCCTCGGCCACAGAACGAGCCAGTGCTCTTACGCGCAGGATAAATCGCTGCCTCTCCGTGACTGAAATGGCCTTTCTGGCGTCGAGCAGATTAAAATAGTGGGAGGCTTTTAGAACCTGCTCGTAGGCTGGCAACGCCAGCCGTTTTTCAATAAGCTGCTGGCACTGATGTTCACAATCATCGAAATAAGAAAATAGGGAGTCGGTGGCGGCGTGTTCAAAATTATAGGCAGACATCTCAATTTCGTTCTGTTTAAACACATCGCCGTAGGTAACCACGCCATTTGGGCCGTCCGTCCATACGATATCGTAGATGCTGTCCACGCCCTGCAGGTACATGGCAATGCGCTCTATGCCATAGGTAATTTCGCCACTAACCGGGAAACATTCGAGACCGCCTACCTGTTGGAAATAGGTAAACTGAGTAACTTCCATACCGTTTAGCCATACTTCCCAGCCAAGCCCCCAGGCTCCGAGAGTGGGCGACTCCCAGTTGTCTTCTACAAACCTGATATCGTGAATCGACATATCGATACCCAGGCTTCTCAGGGAGTCCAGATAAAGGTCCTGAATATTCTCGGGCGAAGGCTTTAGTAGCACCTGAAACTGATAGTAATGCTGAAGACGGTTTGGATTTTCTCCATAACGCCCATCAGTGGGTCTACGACAGGGTTGCACATAGGCCGTGTTCCAGGATTCTGGGCCGATTGCCCGAAGAAACGTGGCGGGATGAAATGTTCCCGCTCCTACTTCCATGTCCAAGGGCTGCAAGATTACGCATCCCTGCTCCGCCCAGAATTGCTGTAGGGCTAAAATGAGACCCTGAAATGTAATCGGTTTGGTAGATTTATTCACAGTACTGCCGAATTGTTGAGATATCCAATGCCGTGATATCAATAATGAGAAAATTAGAGGGACCTAATTATCCTAGATTATCAGGAACTAATCTACCGGCAGACTAGCTACAAGCGGCAGCGCTATAATGCAGCACAATTGTTTCCTCAGCTGAATTGTGATTCCATTTCGACGCATCAGAAAAAACAGCGGGACTAAAAGTGAGAAATTGCCATTCAAACTGTTAAATATTTTTTTCTTATTTGCTTTCTTTCCATAACAGCAAGGATGCCGCTGCGTGTTCTGCATGCCGTGGCTGCCGGATGGGGATATTTGCTATTCAGGGTCCCAAATCGAGCACGAGACACAACCCTTAAGAATTTACGCGCCTGTTTTCCGCAACAGAGCGAGCAAGAGATCGTAAAACTGGCGAAAAGCAGCTTGAGAAGCACGGCGTGTACAGCCATGGAAATGGGCAAGGCCTGGTGGTTGCCGTTGCCGCAGACATTCTCCCTGGTAAAGGAGACAGAAGGAATTGAAGAATTTCACCAGGCGCTGGAGAAGCAGGAAGGGGTCATTTTGCTGGCCCCCCACTTGAGTAACTGGGAGATCTTTGGGCTGTATATTTGTCAAGGCGTGGATTCAACGTTTATGTATCAGCCGCCCAAACTGCCGGGATTAGACAGATTGTTGAAGAAAGTCCGATCCAGAGGCGGAATCTCACTTGCTCCCACTAACAGAAAGGGGGTCGCACAATTACTAAAAGCCTTACAGCGCGGAGAAATGATTGGCTTGCTACCGGACCAGGTTCCAACCGAGGAAGGAGGAAAATTTGCTCCTTTTTTTGCTGAGCCAGCCCTTACCATGACCTTGGTAAGTAAGTTAATAGAGCGCTGTAAGGCCCGAGTATTCTGCGGATATGTCCAGCGCCTGCCTGAATCGCGAGGTTTTAAACTGGTGATTCGAGAAGCAGAGCCTGAAATCTATAATGCCAATCTGGACGAATCTGTGAAAGGGCTAAACCGGACAGTAGAACGCTGCGTAATGGATGCAGTAGAGCAATATCAGTGGGAATACAAACGATTTAGACGTAGCCCCGATGGCAAGAGTTTCTATTAGAGGCTAAACCCTCTAGAACATGAAAATGCAGACGTGGCGGTTCTCTGAGAGCACTAAAGCAAACTGAACCGAAGAGACGCGCTATCGTTTCCAAAACATGGGTGATACAGACTCGATAAAATGAACCGAGTGATGCGGCGCTTCTCTGAAAGTACTAAAGCAAACTGAATCAAAGAAAGGATTTATCTTTTCCAAAACATCGGTGATACAGACTCGATAAAATGAACCGAGTGATGGGG
>JABMOK010000148.1 GCA_013204155.1 Pseudohongiella sp.
AGTCTGGGCCGTATCTCAGTCCCAGTGAGGCCGGACACCCTCTCAGGCCGGCTACCCATCGTCGCCTTGGTAGGCCTTTACCCCACCAACAAGCTAATCTTACGCAGGCTCATCCAATAGCGACCGGTCCGAAGATCCCGGCCTTTCCCCCTTAGGGCGTATGCGGTATTAATCCGAGTTTCCCCGGGCTATCCCCCACTACTGGGTAGATTCCTACGCGTTACTCACCCGTCCGCCGCTCGACGCCTGGGAGCAAGCTCCCATCGTTTCCGCTCGACTTGCATGTGTTAAGCCTGCCGCCAGCGTTCAATCTGAGCCATGATCAAACTCTTCAGTTTAATCTCTCAAAAGTTGCTGAAAGCTCTACTACAGCCAGTTCTACTTAACCCGAAGGCTAAACCCGACAAAAGCACATCAACAACAAAACTTGCTCAAAATTCACAACTACTAGCAACCTTGCAATACCCTTTATGGAAAACCATAAAGCGCACCCAAAGTCACGCTTATATAAATATAACGCAGTTGCTTACTTTGATTTCTATCTATGAAGATTCACAGATACCATCAACAGCAAGCACCCACCTCTATTGCTTAATCTAATTTTTAAAGAACGGTATTTCCTCTGAGCCTCTCGACACAGAGCCGGGCATTATACGCGCCCGGCGGGGTTTGGCAAGGGATTCAGAGCAGAAATCGAAAAGAAATCGATGGCATTGTAAAGCCGGTTTCGGCGGGCGAAGCCGCTGCCAATTTCAGCCTCTCTTCCAGCCAGGAAAGGACTGGCCAAGATGACGGGAAGCATGCCAAATCCAGCTAGACTAATTTCGCCAGATGAAACAGCTTTTTACCTCTTTTCAGCACAAAATAGCGATTATTCAGCGCATTCTCAGCGCTGAGCTGAAAATCCTCAGAATCAATAAGCTGGCCATTTACATTGACCGCCCTATTACCCAAAAACTCCCTGGCCATCTTATTCGACTTCGCCAAACCGGTAAGCACTAATACGTCCACTATGCCGTTCGCGTCCGCTGAAACGTCAGAACAGGGTAGACCATCAAGTTCTAACTGTTGCAAATCATCACTGGTGAGTGCCGCGATATCCCCGGAAAACAACGCCTGACTGATACGCGTCGCCGCGCTAAGCCCTGCCTCGCCGTGGACCAGCTCGGTGACATCCTTCGCCAGAATCGCCTGGGCCTCCGGTTTAGTAGCAGAGGCCTTGTCTGCCCGCTCAATTTCATCGATCTCGGCGGTAGAGAGAAAGGTGAAATACTTCAAAAATTTGTACACGTCGGCATCAGCCGTATTCAGCCAAAACTGGTAGAAGGCATAAGGGGAGGTTTTCTTCGCGTCCATCCAGATGGTCCCACTTTCAGACTTGCCGAATTTGGACCCATCTGCCTTGGTAACCAGAGGCAGCGTGGCACCATATACCTGATGCTGATTCATGCGACGCGTTAGATCGATGCCACCGGTGATGTTGCCCCACTGGTCACTGCCACCGATCTGTACCGTACAATCATAACGTTTATTCAGTTCGGCGAAGTCATAGGACTGCAGGATCATATAGCTGAATTCAGTGAAGGAGATCCCGTCACCCTCTCTATCGATTCTCTGCTTCACTGACTCTTTCTGAATCATCGCATTCACAGAAAAGTGTTTGCCGACATCTCGCAGAAAACTTAAGACATTGTAGTCCTGAGTCCAATCAAGATTGTTTACCAGCAACGCCGAGTTATCACCGCAATCAAAATCCAGAAACTGGCTCAGTTGTGGTTTCAATCGCTCCACCCATTCGGAAACGGTATCGACGGTATTGAGCTGGCGCTCGGTCTCTTTAAAACTCGGGTCACCTATCATGCCGGTAGCGCCACCGACCAGGGCGATGGGCCTATGACCCGCCATTTGAAATCGCTTTAAGGCTAACAGCGGCACCATATTGCCGATATGGAGACTTTCGGCGGTAGGATCAAAGCCACAGTACACCGTCCTGCTGGCTTCACTGAGGTGGGATTTCAATTCTTCACCACCGGCGAGCTGCGCGATCATCTCGCGGCTCTCCAGATCACTGATAATATCTTTCGCCGAATTGCTCATATTACAAACGTTACCGTGTCACAAAGCTAATTAAATTGCCGATTTAGCCGACCCAAGCAGGAGAAACCGCGTTTTGTCTATGTTAAAAAGCGGCGATTTTACACTAAGCGGGCCCTATTGTGCGGCATTACAGCGAAATACGTCTGGGAAAAGCTCAGCTAATTGCTATAATTTCGCGCTTTCACCAATCAACGAAACTCTTGCAGCAGTAAATAGTATGGATCTAATCAACTCTATCAAGCACTTTGTCCACAAGTACTATCCTGTCGCACGCCAATTTGTTGACAAATCCTATCTTGCCTCGGCCCGGTTGATTGGCAAGTACTACCCTGTCGTAGCTCGATTTATTCACAATTACACCCGTATCGCCGCCCGGCTTATTCACAATTACGCCCGTATCGCCGCCCGTTTTATTCATAAGTACTATCTTGTCACAAGACACTACCCCCGAGATCACCTGTTTATCGCCGGCGCTATGGGCAGCCTGGTGCTGATTTTAGTCATTCTGCCCACTGGCGAAGAGCAGGCCGGCAACCCGGCTCAAACCCAAATACCGATCGCGATCACGTTGGCGGACACCAAACTCGCGGATACTGAACTCGATCAAGCTGTCACTCTCTCAGACTTCGTTGTTAGTACTGTTGATAGCGCTGTTGTTAGTACTGTTGTTAGTACTGTTGTTAGTACTAAAGATACCGCACCCAGCCCGGTTCCTGCCAGCAACCCGGTTTGGCGGAATATAGAGGTAGAGAGTGGCGACTCTCTATCCGCCATTTTCACCAAGGTCGGTCTCTCCAATCAAGATTTGTTTCGTGTCCTGAACAGCAGCGATGAAGCCAAGGTACTTAATCGACTCTATCCTGGCTATCAATTGGATTTCAAAATTCCAGGAGAAGGTGAACTGGAGCAATTGCGAGTCCTGAAATCACCATTAGAAGGTTATCTGTTTACCCTCAATGAAAATCACTATGATGTCGAGTCGATTGTTAACATCCCCGAAGTTGCTCAAACATTCAAAGTAGGCACGATCGCTGACAGCCTGTTTATGGCGGGTCAGCGGGAAAAGATTCCCACTATTACAATCATGGAGATGGCCAATATTTTTGGCGGCGTACTTGATTTCATTCTCGACCCGCGCAGCGGTGATGATTTCAGCATTCTTTATGAAGAAAAATATCTGCATGGAGCATTCATCGACAACGGCGAAATACTGGCGACTCAGTACACCAATCAGGGCAAGACATTCACCGCAATCCGCTATGTAGATGAACAGGGTGAGACTGGCTACTACAACACCGACGGAGAAAGTATGCGTAAAGCTTTCCTGCGCAGCCCTCTCGATGTGTCTCGTATCACCTCCAATTTCAGCCTCAGTCGCCGTCATCCCATTCTGAATACTATCCGTGCTCACAAGGGAACGGATTACGCCGCGAACCGAGGCACGCCTATTCGAGCCACCAGTGATGGCCAGGTCACCCGCGCCTCGCGCTACGGCTCATTCGGCAATCTGATCATTATCAAACATGATGGTGGCTTTGAAACCAAATATGCGCACTTATCCAAATACGCCAATGGCATCAAAAAAGGCTCGCGAGTAAGGCAGGGTGATATTATCGGCTACGTTGGCTCAACCGGTGGTGCCACCGGACCTCATTTACATTATGAATTTCTGGTCGGTGGCGTGCATCAAGATCCACGCACAATTCTGGATAAACTACCGAAGGCTAAATCGATTGCCGCCGCCGAACTGGATCGATTCAAAACGCAGACAGGCCCGCTACTGCAACAGTTTGTAGAGCTAAATGGCAGCAGATTATTGAGCTCGCATCAGCCTAGCGCTGATTGAAAAACCCAACATGGCTATATCCGATTATTATATTGGGCTAATCTCCGGCACCAGCATCGATGGCGTCGATTGCGCGCTCGTGCAATTTGAAAATGAGCAACCACAGCTACAGGCGACACACTTTAAACCGAGCGATGCCGAGCTGCGGCAAAAAATTCTACAGCTGTGCACAGGCACACAGATTGATCTGCAACTCTACGGCCAGATAGATGTAGAAATTGGACGCCTGTTTGCAGTGGCCGCCAACGAATTGCTGGCGAAAACGGCGCTGGAAAAATCAGCAATCAGAGCCATTGGCAGTCATGGGCAAACGGTTTATCACCATCCCCTCGGCAAATTCCCGTTTACTCTGCAGTTGGGCGACCCCAATAGCATTGCGGCGCTGACAGGCATTACTACCGTCGCCGATTTTCGCAGAAGGGACATGGCGGCCGGCGGCGAAGGCGCGCCCCTGGCGCCGCTGCTGCATCGGAACTGTTTTGCTTCCTCCCACCATGATCGCGTGGTGCTCAATGTCGGTGGCATTGCCAATATCACGGTGTTGAATAAGGACGGTCAGTGCTGCGCCTTCGACACCGGACCGGCCAATGTCCTCATGGATTACTGGATCGAAAAGCATAAACAACAGACTTTTGACAACAACGGAGACTGGGCGAGAACGGGCAATATTAATCAGACTCTGTTAAAAAGCTTGCTGGATGAAGCTTACTTTTCAAAGCCAATCCCCAAAAGCACCGGCCGGGAATTATTCAACGCCAATTGGCTGCGAGATAAATTACAGCAAGTTGGCGAGCCCATAGCAGAAGAAGATGTTCAGGCTACCCTACTTGCACTTACCGTCAGCACAATTGTCTCGGCAATCCAAAGCGTGGCATCACCCCAGCAAGTGTATGTCTGTGGCGGTGGGGCTCACAATGGTGCGTTAATGCAAGCACTGCAGCAGAGTCTTGCCGATTGCACCGTGGAGACAAGTTCGGCGGCAGGGATAGATCCCGATTGGGTTGAGGCTATCGCCTTCGCCTGGATGGCGAAGCAGACAATGGAAGGACACCGCATCGACACCAGCGCCTTCACTGGGGCCTCTGAAACGGTCATTCTGGGTGGAATCTACCAGGCCTGAAGCGCTGCCAACGGTCGTCCGGGAAAGCCCCTGGATAGCGGAAATAAGCAGTTAAAACAATTAGATAGAAAAAGAAGAACCGCATCCGCAAGTGGTTGTGGCCATGGGGTTATTGACTATAAAGCGGGAACCTTCCAAACCTTCGACATAATCTATTTTAGCCCCAATAAGATATTGGTAGCTCAGGGGATCGATCAGCAGACTGGCGCCCTTGTTTTCAATGATGGTGTCATCCTCACTCACTTCTTCATCGAAGGAAAAACCATACTGAAACCCGGAACAACCTCCACCGGTTACGAATACCCGCAACTTTAGCTTGTCATTACCCTCTTCGGTTATAAGGCTATGCACCTTGTCCGCCGCATTGTCAGTGAAGGACATTATTATCGGGTCTTGTGACTGGACTACAGACATGCTGATTCTCGGCTATTCAATCACTGCCTCTTGGGAGGCAGCAAATCGCTAATGGACAGCGATTATCTCAATAACCTAGTAATTTAGTCAATTATTGCTTCGTCTTTCTGCAGGACGGAAGTATCGAAGGGAAGTTTCTTCTTTTCTGCGGCAAGTCGCTTGTTTTCATTCTGACTGGTATTGATGTGCATAAGGTTGCCATTCACTTCGGAACCCATCACCATTTCGATCAAATTGTAGTATACATTGCCTACCACTACCGCCTTCGCGGCCAATTCGAGATGGTTAGCTGAATGCACATCACCCTGTACCAAGCCGTTGACTATCGCCGAAGGCACGCAAACCTCACCCTCGACAGCCCCTTTTTCAGCAATCCGGACTAACGCTTTGGAATCGTCTTCGGCATAGATATTGCCCTTCACCCGACCTTCAATAATCAATTCGCCGCTGAAGTGGATGTTGCCAACAATCTCGGTAGATCTTGATATCAGCGTATGAGCCGGGCCCGATGATGACCTTTCCTTTACAGACTTACTAAACATGGTGCTACTCTCCTTCAATTCGCTTTCATCAGTCTTCACTCGCGCACGACCCAACTAAAATCCTGATCAATGCTTTTATCAACCGGCTCGATTGATACTGCCGCCACTTGCACGCGCTCAGGGACAAATCCTTCAGGAAGTGCCAGCTCGCCCTCTATGTTCTGAAAATACTTGAAACGTAATCTAATATCGAGCTGATCTTGCTCTGCTGAAAGATCTCGCAGCGCAATAATTACCTGTTCATTGTCCTGCTGGCCAATCAGGTTAACATTCACATGCCCAGTTAGAAATGTGTCACCATCGGCATCCTGTTGCCTCAGTACCAGCTTATAACGAAATCGATTCGGCTCTCGCATCGCATCAATATCAAGCTGTGTAACAATAAGACCGGTGTCCTGTGTTTCTTCCGAAACCACCTGACGGTAATACACAATGTCTTGTTCCAGCTGAGCAACGCGGTCTCTCAAGCCTTTAATCGTCGATTGAACTTCTTCGGTTGCCTTTTGATCCATTACACTGGACCTGTCCAGGATGGCTATCTGACGTTGCAAATCTGAATTTTCCAGTTGCACAGCGGCCAGTTCACTGCCGAGTTCTTCCTCGCTCGCCTGGCTTGTCTCTTGCGTCAGCATGGTTTTATAGTAGCCATACAGGAAGCCACCCGCGGCGCTGGCGGCGACAGCAATAAATAGAGTAATAGCAATCATCGCCCGTCGAGCTGGCCGATGCGGCACTACAACCATCTTTTCCTGTTTACTGCCTTTTACTACGTTTGGCATTGGCACCTCTGAACAATGCTGATTTGTTAACCAGTTATCGTCTGTTTAGGGTAACAGGGCGATATTTTGCAAACCTGCCAGTTCATTCAGACCAAACATAATATTCATATTATGAATGGCTTGTCCGGAAGCCCCTTTAACCAGATTGTCCTCTGCTGAGAGCACCACTACTGTATTCGTATGCTCAGAGTAAGTCACTGATATTTGGCACGTATTCGACCCTTTGACGTTCCTGGTGGCCGGCACTTCACCCTGCGGCAACACATCGACGAAGGGCTCATCAGCATACCGGTCTTCGAAAACTGATTGCAACTGCTCTATTGTGACCACGATCCCACTTTTCACCGGCGCATACAGCGTGGCGAGTATACCTCTGATCATCGGGGTCAGGTGCGGGATGAAGGTAAGTTTGACATCCTCTTCACTAAAGCGACTCAAGCCCTGGCAGATTTCCGGATGATGTCGATGGCCGGAAATTGCGTAGGCCCTGATTGATTCTGTGGCTTCGCAAAACAAGAAATCCTCAACCGCTTTGCGGCCGGCGCCACTGACTCCCGACTTCGCATCGGCAATCAGATGCTGACTATCGACCAGCTTGTTTTCCAGCAGCGGCAAGAAGCCAAGTTGAATCGCGGTAGGATAACAACCAGGAACCGCAACCAGTTGCGCCGACTTTATTGCTTCTCTGTTCACTTCAGGCAGTCCGTAAACGGCATCCGCAACCCGCTCAGGACAGCTATGCGTGGTGTTATACCACTGCTCCCAGAGCGCAATGTCTTTGATACGAAAATCGGCTGACAGATCGATGACTCTCACACCCTTGTCCAGCAAGGCCGCGACCGAGTTCATCGCTACCCCATGAGGCGTTGCGTAAAACACCACATCACATTCCTCCAGGAGTTCGCTATCGGGTGCGGAAAACGCCAGATCCAGATGGCCACGCAGGTTTGGAAAATGCTTGTGCACAGCAGTGCCCATTAACTCACGCGATGTAATGACAGAAATCTCCACGTCATCCCGTGGCACCAGCAGCCGCAACAGCTCAATACCCGTATAACCGGTGGCTCCAATGATTCCTGCTTTAATCAAAATATACTCCCGTGATCTAACGGTGGTTGCGATGACTTGCCAGTGATGATCCAGAGACGTTTCGATGGGTTCAATCAGATCGGAAACGCCGGACGGAGTATCTTACACGCCAGCGTCAGGAATGCAATAATTAGAACGATTTCATTACGTAAAATCAACAGCTTAGGGGTAGAATCGGCTATCATCGAGACATCAGGCAGGAGCTGTGATAGCTTCTAAACAAGTGCAACAGGAGTGCTCTATGCTTTGGGTTAAAGCGTTTCATATTATCGCCGTGGTTTGCTGGTTTAGCGGCCTTTTTTATCTGCCGAGGCTCTTCGTTTACCACGCGATGAGCGAAGACCAGCTGAGTAAAGATCGCTTTGTGATCATGGAACGAAAGTTGTTTTGGGGGATAACGACACCTTCGGCAATTGCCACGATCCTGTTGGGAAGCTGGCTGTTGATCGCCAATTCCAGCTATTTCATGGCCTGGTGGTGGATGCAGGTGAAGTTGGCCCTGGTGGCATTGACCCTGGTATATCACGGCTACTGCTGGTGGCATATGCAGCGACTGCGTGAAGACTCCAGCAGACGAACCCATGTGTTCTTCCGAATTTTCAATGAACTCCCCGTGTTTATGCTGATAGGGATTGTGATTCTTATTGTTGTTAAACCCACTCTGTAACTCAAATACCATCAAGCGGGTTGCGTCTCCATGAATTCAAACAAGCCAAATGTCATGTGCTTCTCAGGTCTGGATCCCACTGGAGGCGCTGGCTTGCAGGCGGACATAGAAACCCTGTTCAGCATTGGCTGTCACTGCCTGCCGGTGGCGACCGCGCTCACGGTTCAAAACACGCAAAACGCCAGCGCTATCGTGGTTACTGAACCGGCCTTGTTAATTCAGCAGGCCAGAGCCGTGTTGGAAGATATCCCGGTTCAGTGTTTCAAGATCGGCCTGCTGGGCAGCGTAGAGAGCGTGGAAGTTCTGCACACCCTGCTTAAGGACTACGTCAATATCCCTGTGGTACTGGACCCAATCATGATCGCCGGTGGTGGCTATGAATTCGGCGATCAAGAAATAGTCACGGCGATTCGCGATCTGCTGCTACCGCTGACTACTGTGCTGACGCCCAACTCCGAAGAAATTATGCAATTTTCGCCAGCCGCAGATACCGCCGATGCTTGCGCCAATGAAATAATGGACAGTGGTTGTCAGCACATTTTGCTGACTGGCACTCACGCCCGAACCGAAGACGTAGTGAACAAGTTGTATTCCATCCATCAAGATATCACTGTGTATAACTGGCCAAGATTAGAAAACGATTACCATGGGTCCGGCTGTACGCTGGCGGCGGCTATCGCCGGCTATCTTGCTCACCAATTGAGCCTGCACGATGCCGTTCAGCAGGCACAACGATTTACCTGGGAGGCGCTAAGCCATGGCTCACGCATCGGCTTCGGTCAGCACTTGCCCAATCGAAGTTATTGGAACCTGCAAAAGCAGTAACAGCCCAGGGACCCGCGCCATGCAATTTTCCGGCATCTATGCAATTACCGACGACAAACTGTTGCCGGGTCAGCGTTTATTCTCGGCGGCCGAAGCCGCGCTGAGTAGCGGCATTTCCTTACTGCAATATCGTAGCAAGACAGCTTCGAAGGCAAGGCGATTAGAGTGCGCGAGAAACCTGCTGAGTCTGTGCGCGCGATTTGAAGTCCCGTTAATCATTAATGATGATGTCGACCTTTGTGAATCGGCAGGTGCCGGGGGCGTTCATCTGGGACGCCAGGACGCCAGCATCGAATCGGCCCGAAACAGGCTCGGCCCCGAGGCCATCATCGGCGTTACCTGTCATTCCTCGATCGAGGCGGCTCTGGTGGCAGAGCGCAGCGGCGCAGACTATGTGGCCTTCGGTCGCTTCTTTCCCTCCTTCAGCAAGCCCGAGGCAAGCACCGCGAATCTGCAAACTCTCATTCAGGCACGCCAGGCCCTGACGATACCTATAGTTGCTATTGGCGGTATCAACGCGGAAAATGGCCTCTCGGTATTGCAGGCCGGGGCAGACATGCTGGCGGTTATTCACGCTATTTTTGCCGAGGACGATGTGTCTGCACAAAGCCGCAAACTGCTTAATATGGTTGCGCAATACAAGCTTTTAAATAATTAACAAGGGTTCTATTTTAATGAGCAATGACAATTCCAGGAAACTGTACGACCTGGCACTCAAATATATTCCTGGCGGGGTTAATTCACCGGTCAGGGCATTCAAAGGTGTTGGCGGTAACCCGCTTTTTTTCAAGGGTGGACAAGACGCCTACCTGATCGATGCCGATGATAATCGCTATATCGATTATGTCGGCGCGTGGGGTCCATTAATTGCGGGGCACCGCAATGAAAAAGTAATTGCCGCCTTGCAAGCACAGTTGCAGCAGGGCCTGGCTTATGGCGCCTCTACCGAGGCCGAGATCGAGATCGCACGCAGAATATGCGAGTTAGTGCCGTCCATAGAACGCATACGGCTGGTGACCTCAGGCACCGAAGCCACGATGAGTGCAATCCGCGTGGCACGTGGTTATACCCGACGTGACAAGATCGTGAAATTCGAAGGTTGCTACCATGGCCATGTCGACGGTCTATTGGTCAAGGCCGGCTCAGGCGCGCTGACGTTAGGCGAGCCGGATTCCCTGGGAATCCCCAAAGCCTATACCGACCTCACCCATGTGCTGCCCTACAATGATATTGCGGCGGTGGAGAAATTTTTCGCCGAGAACGGCGATCAGATCGCCTGCGTGATTGTCGAGCCCGTTGCTGGAAACATGAACTGCGTGCCACCGGTGCCCGGTTTTTTACAATCACTGCGTACCCTGTGCGACAGCCATGGCAGCGTGCTTATTTTCGATGAAGTGATGACCGGTTTTCGGGTCGCACTGGGCGGCGCACAATCTGTATTCCAGGTGAGTCCGGACCTGACTACCCTGGGCAAAGTTATCGGTGGAGGATTGCCGGTAGGCGCCTTCGGCGGCAAGCAGGAAATAATGGATATGATCGCTCCCAATGGGGCGGTCTATCAGGCAGGCACCCTGTCCGGCAGTCCACTGGCCGTCGCCGCAGGGCTGGCGATGCTGGATATTGTCTCGGAGCCGGGTTTTTACACCAAGCTGCAGGCCCGGGCAACAACCTTGCTAGACGGCTTGCAACAACGGGCAGATGCCGCCGGCATCCCCTTCTCAACCAATCAAGCCGGCGCGATGTTTGGCTGTTTCTTCAGCGAGCATAAAAATGTGTCTCAATTCTCACAGGTCATGCAGTGTAATGTTGAACACTTTCAAAGTTACTTTCACACCATGCTAAATAATGGCGTCTACCTGGCTCCTTCAGCCTACGAAGCCGGATTTATTTCCAGTGCCCACGGCGATACCGAAATTCAATTAACCCTTGATGCGGCAGAGAAAGCCTTTGCCGCGATAAATGCATAGAGAACACTCCCCAAGCGGGCGCACAACTAAATAGATATAACAGTTACAGCAACTAGCATTAAACTGATCGATAGAACGAACAATAGTTACAGCAACTAGCACTAAACCGATCGATAGAACGAACAACAGTTACAGCAACTAGCACTAAACTGATCGATAGAACGAACAATAGCTAGATCAACTAACACTAAACTGATCGATAGAACGAACAATAGTTACAGCAACTAGCACTAAACTGATCGATAGAACGAACAA
>JABMOK010000149.1 GCA_013204155.1 Pseudohongiella sp.
ATAGAAACATGGCCTGATTGTGCGCAAAGGGACTCCCCGACCCGACTCCGCTCAATCAAGTGCATACGGCCGGTTTCTCCATTTCTACAAGTCTTAAACCCGCAATCCTGACGCCATAACTGAAGTGAGGCGCCTGTCCTCTACCCTGTCTTTCTTGCAATCAGAGCACGTTTTAGCGCGGCTATTTTTTCAGGTCAAGCGAGGACAGGCGCCGGGGAAATTTCATCTAAGAAACGCGGTCTCAGGCTCTTATCTTCCTGAATCCACAAACCGTTTCATAGGCGCTGCGAATAGCCATGGCTTTTTCCTGTGCCTGTCTCAGGGATTCTTCCGAGAGGTTGTCTTTGACCAACTTGTCGGGATGATTACGCGACATCATCCGCAAATAGGCGCGGCGAATCTCTCCATCGGCTGCCCCTGGCTCCAATTGCAACTCGCTGTAGGCATTTTGCAGAAAGCTTCGGATTTTTTGTGGCCTGGCATTTGGCGCACCCTGGGTCTCGGCGCAAATCGACAGAAATTCCGTTTTATCATAGCCCAGCAGCTCCGCCACACTGCGCAGCATCATTTTATCTTTCAGGCGCAGCTCGCCTTTCAAGTAAGCGGCTCGGCATTGAATTTGTATAAACAATTTCGACAAGGCACTACGCCGACCAATGGCATTGACCATGAATGCAACACTGGGGCCCAATTCCGAGTCCGGGTGCTTGCCCTGCTCATAGGCATGTATCGCCTGTTGGCGTGACGCATTGCCCAGACCCATGCACTTCATGATCCCATTGGCGTACTGGATTTCTTCTTCGGTAACCCATCCGTCCATTTTTGCCAGACGACCCATGACCATAAACATCGCCCGGATAAATACCTGCTCTGTACGTCCGCCAGCCGGGATATCTGCCTCGGGACTAAACCCGCTCAGTCTTTTGCAGAGCGCTTTCTTATAGGCTCTATTAAACATCGCAGACAACATGGATTACTCCCCGGCCTTGTTGCTTGTTGAAGAGTGGGACTTTCCGGCGGCTGCATACAAGGCGTTTACTTCCGCCAAGCGCTCCGGTGTCCCAATATCCATCCACAGCCCGGCATGAATTTCGCCGCTCACCCGATTCTCCGCCATGGCTTCCTGTAGTAAGGGAACTATCGAACGGGGCTGAATCGGATAACCCTTGAATAAGTTCTTGTGCATCACGCTGATGCCGCTGAAGGTAAACTTTTCATCCCGGGCACCAGGATCGTCGTGTACGCGCCCGTCGTCATCTATATAGAAATCGCCATCGGGGTTATGATCTACATTTTCAACCAGCACCAAATGCGCCAAACACCCGGTGCCATCCAGCGGCTGAAGACTCGAAAAATCAAAATCAGTCCAGACATCCGCATTCACTGCAATGAAGCTGTCATCTTTCAATTGCGGTAATGCCTTAATGATGCCGCCGGCCGTTTCCAGGCGAATCGCTTCTCTTGAATAGCTAATATCGATACCGTATTTCGAGCCCTTGCCCAATAATTCCTCGATCATAGAGCCCAGATAAAAATGATTGATTACGATGCCGGTGACACCGCCAGCAACCAGCCTCTCAATCTGGTGTTCGATAAGTGTCTTGTCTGCTACTTTCAGCAGTGGTTTGGGAAGTTTGTCGGTCAGGGGCCGCATACGCTTGCCCAGTCCGGCCGCCAGAATTATTGCGCGCATCAGGATTCCAGTTTGAGTTTCGTTTTCGCTACGTTAAGTACGGTATTTTCAAACCAGCATACGAAAGGGGCCAATTCTTCATGAGCTCGGGCCACTTCCAGAAAATACTGGATAACCAGAGGAATATCGGCCAAATACTGCGGTTTATTATCTCTGATGCAGAGACGGGAAAAAATACCCATTACCTTCAGATGGCGCTGCAAGCCCATCAAATCCATATCTCGCATGAATTGGGTGCTGGATACCTGGCCAATAACCTCTTCTGCCTGAGCGACCTCCAGATACTGCAAGGCCCATTTTTCCACCTGATCGGGGCGCCAACGGATATAACAATCCCGCAGCAGAGACACCAGATCATAGGTGTAGGCACCGGATACCGCATCCTGAAAATCGATAATGCCAGGGCCTGAATCTGTTCCAAATACCCCCGCATCCAGCATTAAAAGATTACGAGAATGATAGTCACGATGTACGGCAACTTGGGGCTGAGCCAAGGCTGAATCCTCCAGCAGAGAAAAACTGACAGCGATAATTTGTCGATCGCTGTCGCTTAGTCGAAGCTGAAGAAATTCTTCACAGAACCAGTGCTCAAACAATTCCATCTCCGCGTGCAGTTTCTTCCTGTCGAAGGGGACAAGTCGCTTACTATCAACACCCTTCTGAATCTTGACCAGGGACGTAATGGCATCGGCATACAGCTTGTCGGCTTCGAACTGAGAGCTGCGGCGCTGGCAATCGAGCAAACAGGGAAGATAGAGTGCATCGCCAAAGTCTTGTAGCAACATGAAACCTTGTTCATAGTCCGTGGCAAAAACCTCGGGAGTCGAGACGCCAGCATCTCGAAACAGCTTCGATATCCTGACGAAAGTCTTGCTGTCTTCATTTGCAGGCGGCGCATCGACGGCGATAAAACTTCGATCAGCCAGGCGCGCGCGAAAATATCGGCGAAAACTGGCATCTCCGCTCACACTTTCCAGCGGCACAACGCCCTGTTTATCGCTGAGCAGCTGATCCAGCACCCCATTGGCCCAGTGGGTTAATTGTTGTTGCCGAATATCGTCCATAATGCCCGATCTTGTTGTATTGCCCTGACTGATGGATGGCTTTGCATTCATAGCACAATGAATTATTATGCCTTGCTTAAAGCGTGTTCACAGCATGATTACATGTCACCGCTCATTCAGTTAGTCGGTTTCAGCATCGATTTGTTTAAAAACACTTTCAGCCATATTTTATTAATTCACCGGGCCTGAACAGGTATGCCGTTTAAGAAACGCCGTTTGTGCGCAGAAATAACCTTGATTTTGTCCGCCGGCTTGCTGTTGTCCACAATCCCCGGCACTGCGCAGGCACAAGTCCCTGTGAACAGTTGCCGAGCAAACGCCGCCGGTGATGGCTGGATTTGCGAAAGCACCGTGCCTGCCCTACCGGCCAACGTGACACGCTCAGCTAATCGCGATGACAACACTAATGCCGCCCCGTCCGCAGCGCCAGCTGTTGTGACTCCGACGCGGCCCTCGGCAAATGCGTCAACTCCCGTTCCTTCAAGTACGGCCTCGTCGACTTCTCAAACCACAAACGGACAATCGGCAAATACTGGCTCTTTAACGGCCACGGCCAGTGCTTCCATTAATGTTTCGGCTGCTGGATCCGGTGACTATGAATTGGACTGGGTTCCCCGTGATCAATTGAGTGATAGCCAATTACAGGCGCTGGTCAATAATTGCTGTGGCGCTTTCATCGACCCCACGGGACGAGAAAAAGACCCGGCCCAGCAACCTTCCGCTGCCGTGACCCAGTTCACCGCCAATCAAGGGCTTGCACAAATCTCGCCCAATGTAATCAGTATCGATGGCGACGTTGTGGTACAGCAGGGCTATCGTACGATTCAAAACAATACATCGACCACCATAGACCAGGAAGAAAATACCGTTCTAATGCACGGCGATGTTGTGTTTCGGGAGCCCGGCGTACTGTTAACCGGCGAGTCTGCCTATATCGACAGCGATGATGGCTTAAATAGAGTCGAATCCGCTCAATACGTGTTACATGATTACGGCGCTCACGGTCAAGCTGACAGCATTGTCTATAACAGCGAATCCGGCCTGGTCAGCATTGAAAATGGCGAGTTCAGCCGCTGTGAGCCAGAAAGCAATTTTTGGTATTTTAGAGCCGACAAGATCATTCTGGATCAGCAACAGGGCCGCGGCTATGCCAGCGCCGTCAGCTTGCGCGTAAAAGACGTTCCCATTTTTTATTATCCCGGCACCCTGCCATTTCCTCTGGGTGACGAACGCCTTTCCGGTTTTCTTGCGCCCAGCACCGGTTCCACCCGCCGTGGCGGTTTCGATTTTCAGCTACCTTACTACCTGAACCTTGCTCCGCATTTCGATGCGACTATTTCCCCGCGCTTGCTATCGGACAGGGGCGTGATGACAGGCCTGGAATTTCGCTACCTGGCTGAAACGTCGATGAATACCTTGAATATGTCCTATCTGGGAGGGGATAAACTGTATGATCCCGCCACGGTAAATGTTCCAGGTTCTGATTCCCCTGGGGTGGAGGATCGGTGGTTTATCGGTTATCAACATGCCGGCAATTATGCTCGCAACTGGTCCAGCTTCGTCGATTACAATGGCGTCAGCGATGAAGACTATTTTTACGATCTGGGAAGCAGCGGACTGAATACCAACAGCCGCACACACCTCAATCGTCAGGGCAGACTTAATTTCAACTCGGCGTATTTGCGCGCCGGGGTTAATGTACAGCGCATCCAGATCATCGACCCGTTTATCTCGGCGGTCGATCTGAACCGGCCCTATGATCGACTCCCTCAGTTCTACTTTGATACAGACACCGACCTCGTTGCTGGATTTCGGCTCGGGCTGTCGGGAGAAATCACTTCCTTCGACAGAACACTGAATGAGTCGTTGTTGTCCGCCACACAATTAAACAACGGCGCCCTGGTCAATGGGGAACGGATCAATCTCGAACCTGAAATCAGCTGGTCCCAGGAAGCGCCAGGCTGGTTTTTACGCGCCAAGGCCAAATACAAACAGGTTTCCTATAAGCTGCAGAATCAGGCCTCCACCTCTGTAGACGATCCAGAACTGGGTATCGGTGTTTACAATTTCGATAGTGGCCTGATCTTCGAAAGAGAAATGTCCCAAGGCTACACACAGACCCTGGAGCCACGACTGTATTATCTGTTTAGTGAATTCGAAGAGCAGAACCAGCTGCCGGTATTTGATACCTCCGAGTTGAATTTCAGTTTTAATCAATTATTCAGGGATGACAGATTCAGTGGCGGTGATCGCATAGCCGATGCAGATCAGGCCAGTTTCGCCATCACCAGCCGAATTCTCGACAACCAAGGCAAAGAACGCGCACGCCTGAGCGTCGGTCAGACGCGCTACTTTGAAGACCGGTTGGTAAACCTGAGCAATCCCATTCAATCCTGGTTACAGCGTTACTCGCCGCTCACCAACAGATCAGCCTACGCGGGTGAGTTTGCCCTTGCCTTCGGCGACAATTGGCTATTGAATTCAGACCTGCAATGGAATGAGGATACGCAGGATGTTGATGAGGGCAGTTTCCAATTGCGCTATCAGCGCGACAACGATCATCTATTAAATCTGTCTTATCGCTTCCGCAATCTAATCACCTCGCCCAGTTTTGTGCTGCCCATTGGCGTTGATCCACGCATCAAGCAGACCGATGCCTCGGCTGTTTGGCCGCTGAGTGCAAACTGGAAAATGCTCGCTCGCTGGAACTATGACCATAGCAATTCCAGGAACCTGGAGACCTTTGCCGGGGTCGAATACAGTAATTGCTGTGCAACCGTGCGCCTGATTGCTCGGGAATGGGTTGACGAGGACGAATTGTTTGTTCCTAATACCGAACCGAATCGCGGAATATTTGTCCAATTTACCCTGCGCGGACTCGGTAATCTCACCGGCGGCGGTGTCAGCAACCTGTTAAGTGACGGGATACGAGGATTTAGAGAGACAGAATATGAATAAATTAGTCGCAATCCGACAAACCAGAGCCTGGATACTTCGCTTGCTTGCAGTGGCCTGTCTTGCGCTAGGCATGGCAATGACTGCCCCTGCTGCTGTGGCGCAAAGGGTGCTACTGGACAAGGTTGTGGCAATTGTCGACGAAGACGTTGTGCTGCAGAGCGAGTTCGATTCCCGTGTCGCCGAAATTCGAGAGTCCGCCGCTCGCAACAACGAAAAAATACCGGACTCCGAAGAATTTAGAAAGGGTGTATTGGACGCACTTGTTATAGAAAATCTGCAGATGCAATTCGCCGAGCGGGTCAGCATTCGTTACGATGACGACACACTCAATCGCGTATTGGCCAATATGGCAGAAAACAGCAACATGAGCTTTGATGAGTATATCGATGCGCTCGAAGCTGCCGGGGTGTATTTACAAACCAGAGAACAGGTTCGTAAGCAGATGACCCTGCAAGAGCTGCAGCGCGGCATGGTTAATCGACGCATTACTATCACCGAACAGGAGATCGAGAATTTCCTCAACTCGGAAATGGGTCGTGAAGTGATGGCTGCCGACTATCTGATTGATCATCTTCTTATTCCTACACCTGGCGAAGAAGCCGCCGAAATCACCGCCAGCAAACTGAAATATGCAGCCGATCTAGTGGCCCAAATTCAGCAAGGCGAAGCCCTGGGCTCGGTAAAGCAAGCCGCTCGGCAAGCAGGCGCCTTCCCAATCGATAGCTCCGAATTCGGTTGGCGAAAAGCCAAGCAACTCCCGGGCTTATTTTCCGAGATTGTCGCGGGCATGAGTGTCGGAGATGTTGAGGGGCCCATTAAAGCGGGCAACGGTTTTCATATTATCCAGCTGGTTGACAAACGAGGTGGCACCGATCAACTTATCGATCAAACCAATATTCGGCACATCTTGTTGATACCGAACGAAATTCGTAATGAGGAACAAACTCTGGCCGCGATCCAAAAACTGCACCAACGCATCGTCGATGGCGAAGAATTTGCTTCACTGGCACGGCAAAACTCTGATGATGCCTCATCTGTTGTTGGCGGTGGCGATCTCGATTGGATCAATAAAGGTGGCATGCCGGCGGAAATGGAACAGGTAGTCGACACACTTGAAGTCAACCAATTGAGCGAACCCTTTCGCTCAGAAACCGGCTGGCATATCGCCGAAGTAATGGGCCGACGCGTAACAGACTTGAGCCAGCAGTATGCCCGTTCTCAAGCCGAAAATGCCTTGCGTAACCGGAAGTTTGATCTCGAGCTACAGAACTGGCTTATCGAAATACGCGAAGAAGCCTTTGTCGAATTTATTGAATAGCATGGCTCTGGATCAAACACTCTCTTAATTTGGCTATTAATTTAGCTATTAATTTAGCTATTAATTTAGATAGCTGAGCAGGACATGCATCGTGACACCCCGTATAGCTATCACCCCCGGCGAACCTGCTGGTATAGGTCCCGACCTCTGCGTTGCAATTGCGCAGCAGCCTCCTGCTGAGTTAGAACTTGTCGTCGTCGCTGATCCCGAATTATTGCTAAGTCGTGCCAAACTGCTTGGCCTTCCCCTTGTGCTCAGAAGTTTTGATTCATCTCAGCCCGCTCAAAGCACCCAAGCAGGAGAACTGACAGTGCTTGCGGTTAAGCTGCGCACTCCCGTTGAAGTCGGAGTGCTCGATAGCGCGAATGCGGAGTATGTTTTAGAAACACTGCGCGTAGCAGCAGACTCGGTTCTGCAACACAAAATGGACGCCATGGTCACCGGCCCGGTACATAAAGGCATTATCAATGATGCTGGTTTTAACTTTTCCGGACACACCGAATACCTGGCCGAACATTGTTCGCAAGCGCTTGTTGTAATGATGTTAGCCACCGAGGGCTTGCGCGTCGCATTAGCAACAACTCACTTGCCATTGGCCAAAGTCCCCGCGGCCATCACTCAAGATTTACTTGATAATATTATTACCATTCTGGATCGAGATCTGAAAACAAAATTTGGCATTAGCAAGCCGAAGATTCTTGTCTGTGGCTTGAATCCTCATGCCGGTGAAGGTGGACATTTGGGCAGGGAAGAGATTGATATTATTCAACCAGTATTGGAACAGAAGCGGAAACAGGGCCTGGATTTGATCGGCCCCTTACCCGCCGACACGCTGTTCACACCGAAGTATCTCGATACGGCCGATGCCGTGCTCGCGATGTATCACGATCAGGGTCTGCCGGTGCTTAAATTCAAAGGTTTTGGCGATGCCTGCAATATTACCCTGGGCCTGCCCATTATCAGGACTTCGGTCGATCACGGCACGGCTCTGGAACTGGCCGCATCGGGCAAGGCCGAAACCGGCAGTTTGTATAATGCCATCGCAACAGCCAAGGCCATGCTGCAGCATTGGAGACAGACCTGATGGCACAGAGAAGATCGGTAAAATTAAGCACCGGAACCGCCCATCGCGCGCGAAAAAGATTCGGCCAAAACTTTTTGCATGACCAGCATGTAATCGATCACATTATTCAATCTGTCAGCCCGACCGAGAAAGATCATATTCTCGAAATAGGTCCTGGTCAGGGCGCACTAACCCGGCAATTAGCCGCTTCCGGCGCCAGACTGGATTGCGTCGAATTAGACAGAGATCTCGCCGATCATTTGAGCAAACAATACGCAGGCTTTGAAAATTTCAGCATACACCAGCAGGACATTTTGAAGTTTAGCCTGGGAGAATTAACTCAGCAGCCGCACGCACTGCGAATTATCGGCAATCTACCGTACAATATTTCTACACCGGTACTTTTTCATCTATTAAGAAGCCACGTTCTGATCAGGGACATGACCTTCATGCTGCAACTGGAAGTGGTGCAGCGACTGGCGGCAGGCGTCGGCGCAAGAACTACGGTCGCCTAGGCTTAATGGTGCAGTACTATTGCCAGGTCGAACATCTGTTTAACGTACCCGCTACGGCTTTTACACCGCAGCCCAAGGTCAATTCAGCCATTGTGCGCCTGACTCCACATCCTCAACTGCTACTGCAGGCTAAGGACGAAGCCTGCCTGCAAGTAGTCATTCGTACCGCCTTTAATCAACGCCGCAAGACCTTGAAAAATAGCCTCAAAGAACTTATATCTGAGACAGCATTGAATGAACTGGCGCTGGATTGTAGTTTGCGTCCAGAGAATTTGAGTCTTGAAGACTATATATTAATTAGTGACGCTGTGACCGAGAGGTCAGAAATCATCGAGGAGAAATAGATTAGCCAATGACTAGCCGCGAAGACGTAAAAATCGAAGTAAATACTCGCTATTTACAAGAGCAATCCGATCCGGATGGGAGTCGGTATGTTTTTGCCTATACCGTTGAAATCAGTAATAAGGGTTCACAAGCCATTAAACTGCTCAACAGACACTGGCATATCACCGATGACAATAACAAGGTGGAGGAGGTTCGTGGCGATGGGGTCATCGGACAACAGCCTGAAATTCTGCCGGGACAGTCTTTCCACTATACCAGTGGCGCTGTGATCGAAACAAAATTTGGCACCATGTATGGCGACTATGAATTGCTCACCGCCGATGGTAAAAAATTCAAGGCCGCGATTCCTCCTTTCTTATTGGCCCTGCCCCTTACCTTTCACTGACAGGCTTTTGCCTCGTCTGAATCACCGCGCTTGAGTGGCAGTGATGCTATACTGCCGCACTCCATGGACTTAGTATTTAGAATCTCATGAGCACTTATGTTGTCGGTGATATTCAGGGCTGTTATAAGCCGCTAAAAAAACTATTGAAAAAAGTTAAGTTCTCGCCTGCCCAGGACAAGCTTTGGTGTGTTGGTGACCTGGTTAATCGCGGACCCGACTCTCTAGGCACACTGCACTTTTTACAGGATATGCAGGACTCGACCGAGCTGGTATTGGGTAATCATGATCTTCACTTCATCGCCATCAATGAGTCCTGCGCGCCAGAGCGCGGCAAGGACACTCTCGATGAATTACTGGCAGCACCAGACTGCCAGCAACTCAGCGATTGGCTACGGGGTAAACCGCTGGCCCACTACGCCTGCGTAGACACACACAAGGGGCCGAAAAATTTTCTAATGGTACATGCAGGTATTGCACCCCAGTGGTCCTTGCAAAAAACCCTCGACCTGGCCGCTGAAGTTGAATACGCCTTGCAAGATTCACAGTATCGGGGTTTTCTGCAGCATATGTATGGCGATACTCCCTCGCGATGGCATGACAAACTGCAGGGGCTGGACCGTTTACGCGTCATCACTAACTACCTGACACGACTTCGCTTCTGCGACGAGATCGGCAATATGCATTTCGGCGTCAAGCAAGGCTTGAGCGCAACACCGCCTGGCTTCAAACCCTGGTATCAGTATGAAAAAATAACGCCAGAGGCGACAATACTGTTTGGCCATTGGACGGCACTCGAAGGCCGAACCGGCAGAGAGCAGGTTCATGCGTTGGATACCGGCTATGTCTGGGGACGAGAACTCACCCTGATGCGTTTGGAAGATCTGCAACGATACGCTGTTTCTAACTGAATCAAGGGGCGCGCGGGATTCGCGAATTCGAAATACAGAGGCCTGTTGGCTAAAGGGCCTTATTAATAACTGTTACGTTACGTTAAGTTAAGTTAAGTTAAGTTAAGTTAAGTTAAGTTAAGTACATGAC
>JABMOK010000150.1 GCA_013204155.1 Pseudohongiella sp.
AATCTATTTGAGCGAAGAAGCCTGCAAGAGATACTTAACCCTGACCCTCACAGAGATAAAAAAGGCGAACCTCAGATGAGGTTCGCCTTATGATTTACAACTGTGGGACAGCAGTGAGCCATAGGCTCCCTTTTTTAGTTTGGTGCGCCCGGATCGGTGAGCACTGCCCCAGTTCGAAAGCCGCGCTAGCGGCGCAGACAGCGCGCTTTTCGCGCTGCCCCATAGGGGTGAGCATTTTGGCTGCGCCAAAATGAGAATCAATCTCCCCCGATCAAACTACTCTCGTATCTTAAATCCCAGAGCACCTTTTACGACCAGAATGACCCATCAAAGTTATTGAAGGTAGCCAAGGTATGGGCCCCCAGCAGTTCGATGGTCAGACCGGTATCCAAAGCCTCCTGAGTCAACGGTGCGTCATCCTTGCTCCAGTCCGAAGTCCAGCCATGATCCTTCGTTCCAACAGCCTCGATTGGTGTATCACGATCAAGGAGAAAGTAAAAAGCACCTTCACCCTGAGCGGTATAATCGTAGTCCGCCTCGTTGGGATATTCCTGTCCAGCATGAATGGAAATACCCACCAGGGTATTGTTATTGCCCAGTAGATTTCCATGGCCGGAGATGAACTCCGCAATATTCAGCTCGTCCACATCCTTGATACTTAAACCTTCTGGTTGCAGCTTGATTTTAATAATGTCGGTACTAGTATCACCATCATCCAGATACAGCACCACATTGGAGATATCCTGCAGCATGTCGGGAAACAGATTCTGCCCCGAGTTACCATCATTATCTCCGCCCGTATCGTCGTCTCCAGAGTTACTGCCCTGACCAAGAATCAGAAAGCTTACACTTGCGACATCGCTGCCGCCTTGCCCATCAGTGACCGCATAGGTAAAGGAGTCACTGGCAGTTTCCCCCTCGTAGAGACTATCAAAGGCTCCATTCGTGTCATAGGAATAACTACCGTCAGCATTCATAGTAAGCAATGCACCTGATTCCAGAATCAGGGTGAGAGAACCATCTTCATTCAGGGCGGCATCCCCGACTGCGCTTACAGCTAACACGTCCAGTCGATCCAGATCACTGTCATTGCTCAAAACATTGCCTTGAGTTACAGCGTTTGCCAGTAGCTCACCACCCTCATCATCTTCAGCCTCGGGGCCATCGTTGACGCCTGTAACACTCACTTCCAGAGTCGCCGTGTCTGTGGCCCCATGGTTGTCTTGCACCGTGTAGGTGAAGAGCTGGGTAATGGTTTCTCCGGCAGACAGGGCATCAGCCTGCGATGCATCCAGCACATAAGTGCCGTCAGCATTGAGTTTCAGATTCGCGCCAGCCGCGTTATCGATGGCAACCACTGCACCCAAATCACCACCGTCCCAAGCACTGACGCCAAGCGTATCCAGTCGATCGATATCACTGTCATTGAGCAACACACTGCCTGCAGCCTGATTGTTCTCAGTGACCGTAGCTGCATCATCTTCAGCCTCGGGGCCATCGTTGACGCCAATTATTGATACTTCAAAACCTGCAGAGTCAGAGCTCCACGACGTGGCTTCAGCTTGATTCTGAGCACTGTACTGAAGATTGTAAGTTAGTATTTCACCCTCAGACAGAGTATCTGCCAAGCTTGCATCTACCGTATAACTGCCATCGGCATTAAGCTGCACAGTGGCAATGGTATCTCCATTGCTATCAAGCATCAGCACCGAGCCGGCGTCTCCACCGGACCAATTGGTAATCTGGCTACTACCAGAAAGATTAAGATCTTCTAATAAATCTCCGGTGTTAATATAGTTTTCTAGTAAGCTTATATCGTGGTCTGACAGCTGAATGGCTTGGGATGTAATTTCTAACAGCTTTGATGAATCGCCTCGAGAGCCCTCAAGTAAGCCCACCGAAGTCAGACGGGCAGCAAAGTCTGTGTTGGAAAAATCGTTCAGCGTTAAATCCCTTGCACTGCTGCTCAAACTGAAAGCGTAACTTCTGATATCGTCCTTGCCGATACCCGAGCTGCCAATCTCTATGCCCACATCGTAGCCTTTATCACTACCCAGCAGGCCGCTCATGGTGGCACCGCCACCCAGGTTACTTATGGAATCATTGCCGATACGGATATCTTTGGAGTTCGCATTTACTATCAGTGTGTTGAGAATATTTTCATCAGCCACATCGAAGAACAAACCTCGCAAATCACCTATGATGCCCTCTTCCTGGTTAACCTGAAAATCAAGTCCACCATCTTCGCGCTCGGTAATTGTGACCCACACGGAGGGAATAGTGTTTTCAGTAGACGCATCGTCAATCTTAAAAGTCATAGTGGCCATAAAAAATCCTTTATGTATAAATATGTTTTGATACAAAGTAGCTCGTGAAGCTTTTGCTCCATCATACTAATTGTGATCTATACAACTTTAATATCAGGGCTAATACGGATATCTCTGGAGCCTGCATTTACTATCAGTGTGTTGAGTAAAGAATCCAATTTCCTGCAAAGAGTGCTTGCTGGGGGGGGGATGGGGCCATTAGATTCTTCAGTGCTTATGGGGAGGGTTCCACTTTTTGCCTAGAGGTTCCCTTTTGTGCGGGGAAGGCTGTCGTCGGAGAAATTGAAATTGGATCATTCGGGCTCTGCAGCAGAGCAGCTATCTGCAACTGAAAGTTTATTTTTACTGCTTTATGTTGACGATGACCGGGTAGCCGTTGAGCTCATGGAAAATATTGTGAAGCAGGTTTCCGACTTGCGCTTAATCACGGCACCCACTGCAGAAACAGGATTGCCTTTGGCGGAGGCGTATTTACCAAACCTGATGCTCCAACCATCGCCAGTCCCTGGTCAACCGAAGCGATACAATACGTCTTCCTCTCTGGAGTTGGTGCCCGAGACTACTCCTGGCTTGATTCGTATTCTCTTCTGACCCCTTTGCTTGCCAGGATGATTTCATATGAAATCTACACAGATCATTTGCCATTGCATTATAGTTTTAGGTTTTAGATTTTTGAAATGGATGAGACTTTAAGTTGTTAAATTGTTAGTGTTCCTGTATTTCCCCAGAGAGAAGGCCAGATGGATGATGACAAGAGAATAGAGATTCGGCAGAAGCTGCAGGCTATCCATGAGGAATATGCTAAAGCATTGCCCGGTAAAATCCAGGAGATTGAATCTGTTTTCAATTCTGCAGTGCACGGTGATGGTAAACATGAGGCAATCACCATCCTGCACCGTCTGCTCCATACCATTGCTGGATCAGCAGGTACACACGGCTTCCCGGAATCTAGCAAAGCGGCACGTGAAATGGAGATAATCCTCAAGCCAGCGCTTGATGATGAACAGTTATTTGACAATGAGATGACTATTGAACTCAGGAAAAGCCTGGATGGTTTGCGCGATTTCAATCAATAAGAAGTAGCAGATAATTTCACAGGAATCACAAAGCCCGCCAACAGATAAGACACTGCCATTACGATTTAAAAAATTTTCCGCCCCTGTCCGACTTCAAGCAAGCCTTTCAAAAAGCTAGACTTATCCTTAGGGACATACAGTTGTCTTATGGCAATGGCGCGGACGCCCTTTTACAGATGGCACAAGCCGGTTAACTCATTGATATTATTGACGAATTCTGATCGGTTTGAGTCTGGTCTTAAGGCAGTACAAGCGGGCGCAGGTGCAGAGGCTATCTTCTCCAATCCCGCTAGTATTCCATGCTTAGCCGACAAGCTGAATTTTTGCTATTTGTGATAATATCGCCCAAAATTATTTACAGTTTGTTAGATTTTACTAATTGGGTGACATAGATGGATATTCAAACCCCGGCAACGGTATTCCTGGTTGATGACGATGAAGATTTACGCCGTGTGATTGCTCTCTGGTTAGAGAGTGTCGGGATGAATATTCAGGAATATGCAACGGCTGAGGATTTTCTGGCATGCTACGAGTCCTCTCAGTCCGGCTGCCTGTTGCTGGATATTTACTTGCCCGGGATGAGCGGACTGGAACTTCAGCAAGAGCTCATAGAAAAAGATATTCAAATTCCAACCATTATTATGACCTCTCAGGGCGATGTGTCCACTGCGGTGCAGGCCATGAAAGCAGGTGCTATAGATTTCATTGAAAAGCCTCTGAATGAAGAGCAATTGCTGGAGCGCCTTCGTGAGTGTCTAATTCTGGATTCCAGTCAGCGTGATAAAGAGTCTCGTCAGGAAAATTACAGTCGGCGCCTGGCCGATCTGACGAGGCGAGAAAATGAGGTCATGGAACTTATGGTTGCCGGAAAGATGAACAAGGTGATCGCGGCTGAGTTGAATATCAGTCAACGCACGGTAGAAGATCATCGAGCTAAAATAATGGCAAAGTTAAAGGTCAAGACCATTGCTGATGTAGTGCGCATTTACCTGCTTAGTCAATATTGAGCCTCATCAGCCCTAACACCACTCTTAATTCAGTCATATCCGTAATAATACGGGTAGTGTAAAACCTTGGAAAGTCTATGCTAGGCGCCCATAAAGGGATATGAAAGCCAAAAAGAGGCAGTCCGAACAAACCAGCGAAAACACGATGCGGCTCAGATTCGCAAGAGTTAGAGGCAAGCAGAGAAACCCCCGTTGTGATGTTCAGTGGTGAGGCTTTACGTTTAGAATCGCCCCGCTATGAAATCCTTGCCGCCGCAGAGGGATTCCTGTCCAGGCCATTATTCCCGCCCGCGCTAATAGGGTTGGGTCAAGCACGTTGATAAAATTGCTTGAGTGGCATACTAATATGCAAATCCCTATAGTTTGAAGATAAGCAATTAGACCAAAGGAATTTTATTTTGTTAGAACCTCCCATTCCAGATGACGAAGAAGTCCGTCTCGCCACATTACACAATATGGGTCTCTTAGACACATCGCCTGAGGAGCGGTTCGACCGATTGACCCGCCTCGCCCAGCACCTTTTGAATGTGCCTATCGCTTTAGTATCACTGGTTGATAGTAATCGGCAGTGGTTTAAATCCTGTCAGGGGCTGGATGCGAGCGAAACATCTCGTAGCATCTCGTTCTGTGGCCACGCAATTCTAGAGGATCAAGTTTTTGTCATCCCGGATGCCCTCAGGGATCCGCGCTTTGAAGATAATCCACTGGTTACGGGTGCGCCACATATTCGCTTCTATGCCGGACAACCCCTCCGGGCAGACAATGGCAGT
Source organism: Pseudohongiella sp. (assembly GCA_013204155.1). Lineage (GTDB taxonomy): Bacteria > Pseudomonadota > Gammaproteobacteria > Pseudomonadales > Pseudohongiellaceae > UBA9145. Next base: position 5,181 of record JABMOK010000150.1, read on the forward strand.
CGAGTTGGAACATTATGCGTAATTGATAGCAAACCCCATCAGCTGACGAAGATCGAACGTGATTGCCTGCGGGATCTGGCGATTCTGGTCGAGGGTGAACTCAATAATCTGGAACTTCGGAGGGCCGTAAATGCACTGCAGGGTAGCGAGAACCGATTGAATAGCATTCTGGATAATGTCGTCGATGGCATTATTACTATCGGGAGTCGCGGCACGATTGAGACATTCAATCCAGCAGCAAGGCGGATTTTTGGTTACAGCGAGGCAGAAGTGATCGGTCAGAATGTGAAGATGCTAATGCCCGAGCCTTATCACACAGAACACGACGGCTATCTTGAGCATTTCAACAAAACAGGTGAGAAGAAGGTAATTGGAATTGGCCGCGAGGTAAGCGGACAGCGTAAGGACGGTTCAAGCTTCCCCCTGGAACTGGCCGTGAGTGAAGTGATTATTGATGGCGCCCGGCATTATGTCGGTATCACTCGCGATATCACCGAGCGCAAACGTATTGAACGGATGCAAAAGGAGTTTATTTCCACCGTCAGTCACGAACTGCGCACACCGCTGACATCCATTCGCGGCTCTCTGGGACTGTTGCAAGGCGGAGTCGCTGGTGAGTTGCCTGAAAAGGCGAAGAGTCTGCTGAACATGGCATCGGCTAACAGCGATCGGCTGATTCATCTGATCAACGATATTCTCGATATGGAGAAGTTCTCAGCCGGAAAAATGCAGTTCCAATATATGCTTACAAACCTGATCCCCTGCGTTATACAGGCTCTTGAGTCAAACAAGGGTTATGCGGACAAGCTGCAGGTTGGTTTTGCATTCAAAACGGACCCTGATGCCGTAGTGATGGTCCATATCGATGAAGTGAGGATGGTTCAGGTGATGTCCAACCTGCTGTCTAATGCCGCCAAGAACTCCCCAACAGGAGAACAAGTTGAAATTTCAGTTGAGGTGGAAAGTGATCGGGTTCGTATTATTGTGCAAGATCATGGCGAAGGCATACCGGAAGAATTCAAGCCCCGGGTATTCGAGAGGTTTTCTCAGGCCGACAGCTCCGATACGCGCCAGAAAGGTGGCACCGGTCTAGGTTTGAATATCACTAAAGTTATTGTCGAGAAGATGGACGGTAGCATTGGCTTTAACAGTGAAGAAGGCAAGGGCGCCACCTTCTATGTGGAACTGCCTATATGGAATGAACAGCGTGCTATTGAAGAAAAAATCTCTACAGTATCTCCAGGAGCAAGGGCTGAAGTTGTCAGCGATGAGGTGCTCCCAGACCGTCCACTGGTGTTGGTCGTCGAGGATAACCCTGGAGTTTCCGAGCTTCTCTGCATGATGCTGGAGGGAGAAGATTATCGCTTCCATCAGGCCTTTAGCTATCAGGAAGCGGTGCAACAGATACAGGACAATCAGTACTCTCTGGTGACACTGGATCTGACGATCCCTGGCGGCAGTGGCCTTAAATTGTTGCAGGAACTGCGTGGAAACAAGGCCACTGTGGATCTGCCGGTAGTGGTTGTATCTGCCAGCGTCAATGCAGGCAGGCTTGAAATTAATGGCGATGGGTTTTCTGTGGAGGACTGGATCGAGAAGCCGATTGATGAAGATAGATTGCTGAAGTCCATTCGTTCGGGGCTGTCTCATGCAGGGGTGGTCGGCAATCGTATTCTGCACGTAGAGGATGACCCGGATATTTCTATGGTCGTTAATACCCTGTTGGGGGATGAATACCAGGTTGTAACTGCCAAAACTCTGAAACAGGCCAGGCAGTTAGTGGAGGATGAAGTATTTAATTTGATCCTGCTTGATGTCGGCTTGCCTGACGGATCCGGGCTTGATATTTTGCCCATACTCAACAAACAAAAACACCAGACCCCGGTGATTCTTTTCACCGCTCAGGATATTGCTGCTGATATCGCAGCAAAAGTACAAGGGATTTTGATTAAATCGAAGACGGACAATGACAACCTTTTAAAGCACATCAAATGGGCATTAAACAAAAAGCTCTTATGAAGGCAGGATAGAGTAGATAGCTATGCAGACACTGGAACGTATTCTTTATGCTGAGGATGAGCCTGACATCCGGCAGGTAGCAGAGCTTGCACTGGGAACTGTCGGTGACTATACCCTCAAACTCTGCAATTCGGGGTTGGAGGTGCTAGCTGAAATTGAGGCATTTGCACCCCAATTGCTGCTGTTTGATGTGATGATGCCGGGTCTGGATGGGCCAAGCACGTTGACAAAATTACGTGAACAGGATGCCTATAAGACAATACCCGTAGTATTTATGACAGCCAAGGTGCAACCATCTGAAGTTCAGTCCCTTTTGGACATGGGCGCTGCCGGCGTGATTGCCAAACCCTTCGACCCCATGACGCTGGCCGCCCAGATTCAGGCCCTGTGGGAAAAGACACAGGGCTGATTCAAAGGGCTGTAAAGTATCTTCCTCTCCTTCTCGCTCCTCCTTCTTTTTTATTTTGGCTACGCCAATCACCAATTGCCTGCCCCCTAATACTCCCTGTTAGCCGGCAACGGATGTTCTGACCAATTACTGATATCTGGGTAGACTTGGTGAATAAGACAGCATTAGACAAATAGTTAACAGCGTTACGATAGTTATGGGAATTAGTTCCAGGGCAGACCTGGCCTCACCCGCTAAAGTTCGGCTTAAAGGCATTATCAAGAAAAATAGAATTCCAAGCACAATATTAAATCGAACTAAATTAATAGTTTTAAAATTCTCTTTTCGAACTACGGCCAGTCCTATCGCTAAAATTAGCGGTAATGATATGATAGCTAATAATTCAATTGAGCGGTCCTGAAAAAGATTTACATTATTGGTAAAAAATGGCAATGCTGGAAGCCAGGATACAATATACAAAAGAAGACTGGCGGCAAATGTAGATGTTGTTGCTTTGCGAAGAGAGTTTGAATAGCTAGTATTATTAAAACTTGAACTACGGAGGGAAAATACGCTATAGACACTTACCAAAATCAAAAGTAACAAATAGAATAAGGAGGCAAAATTTGCCGTCAACGAAATTATGTTATCCAGTTGACTAAAACTAAAGAAAAGCGGACTGCCCATGAAATACCAAATCACGGCCAGGCACACGATAGGAGTGTCCCGTCCTAAAATACGTTGACGGTTTTATGAATGAGCCAGTTGCATTTTGCCGCTGGCTTTTTTGTGCACTTCTTCGGGAGTTTGCATACCCAGGCTCAGGTGCGGCCTTAGCTGATTGTAAGCTTCGATTGATTCTG
>JABMOK010000151.1 GCA_013204155.1 Pseudohongiella sp.
ACGGTGCTGATCTGGTCCAGGCTCAGTGGCGGTGTGTTTGATCTTTACGAAATTGTGCCGGGTTTTTTGCTGGCGTCGCTGATGATTGTTGTTCTCAGTGGGCTAAGACCGCAACAGGATTCTTCTGTGCTCCAACAATTTGATGCGATCAGACGTCGGCTACTCGATGAATAGCCGAGCGCCAGGGACAACAACATTGGCGCTTTGCCAGACGGCTTACGCGAAAGGATATTCCAGCAACATCTGTATGTGGGGTATGCCATCTTCTCGATAGGGCTCGGATTGGGTCGAAAATCCGAGCGAGCTATAGAATAGCTCCAACTGTTGCTGGGCTGAAATGAAGATAGTCTGACCTGGCCAGCGTTCATGGCAGCTGTCTATCGAACGCTGCATGAGTAGCTTGCCGAAGCCCTCACCGCGCACGCTGTGTCGGGTAATGACCCTGCCGATAGAGGGGCCCGCATATTTCAGGCCGGGAGGTAATAGACGGGAATAGCAGAGCAAGGCGTCTTCACTGCACGCCGTCAGGTGATGCGCCTGTTGGTCATAGTCGTCCATGTCCTGGTAGATACACTCCTGTTCAACCACGAAAGCCTCGGCTCTTAATTGCAAGATCTGGTAGAGCGGCTGGGCTTGCAACTCCTCGAATTGGCAACATTGCCAAGTTAGCTTGGAACTCATTTAATTAATCCACTTTCTTCAGTTGAGGTCGATGGGACAGCGCGCGGCCTATTCTAGCCTATGTCGCGTTAAACCCTAATTGCCTGTAGGGGAGCTTTCTCCGGCGTGTGAATTCAGACCCGCGAGCAAAGCGCAGAGAGGGGCGCTTGAAGGCAAAGAATCCTCACCATGAGCAAGCTGTAGTTGGCCCTATCAGATAAATTGCGAAAAGTCTGTGTCTTGAACGCAATTCCCAGCAAAAAGAAGGGTAATCCGAGGGGAAACAGCGCTAAACTGACAAAAAGGACGATGTTTCAATTTTGAAACGATGCCGGGATGCTCTGTTAATAAGAAAACTAAGGGGGATTATAAAAATGATTAAGGCCAAAATTGTTGCTGTGGGCTCATATATTGGTGATAAGCAGGTGAGTACCAGGGAATTATTACAGAATGCGCATTTTGACCGGTTTGATAAGCCGTTCGATCTGATCGAGTCGAATTTGGGTATTACATCGGTGCGGCAGTGCTCCACTGAGTTGCGACCAGGAGAAATAGCAATCTAGGCGGCGAAGGCGGCGCTGGCCAAGTCGGAGGTAAAGAACACGGAAATTGATGCGGTTTTCTACTGTGGTATGTCGAGGGACTATACGGAACCGTCTACGGCGCACAAAGTAGCCGATGAGTTGGATATTAATGCCAAGTTTTGCTGGGATCAGGCCGATGCCTGCCACGGGCTGACCACCGGGCTAATCACCGCGAATGCGCTGATACAGAATGGCCAAATTCGCTCTGCTCTGGTGTGCACGGGCGAGAGGGCGAGTAAGGGCACCAATTACATTACCGAGCAGTTCAATAAGGGTACCCTGACGGCGGCGGATATCAACGATACGCTTGGCGCCTTTAGCGTGGGTGACGCAGGAGGTGCTTTCATCGTAAGTGTCAGCGAAGATGGCAAGGGCATTGAGTCGATAAACACCCAGTGTGATTCGCGCCAGCGGCAGCTGTGTTATGTGGATTGGGAGAATTCTTCCTTCGCGATGAAAATGGGGCTTATCTGCAGCCGAACTATCAAGCTGGTAGCTAATATGCTGCCCAAGACCTTGAATAACCTGGATTGGCAGAGGGATGATATCGATTTCATGTTGGCGCACCAGGTGGGCAAGCGGCCATTCGATATCTATTTGAAGTCCATGTTCAGGCTGCCGGATGAGAAATCTATCCGTACCTACAAGGAAATGGGCAATCTGACCAGTGCCAGCATTGCGGTTTCCTGGGATTTATTGGCGTCTGCCGGGCGTTTGAGGGCCAATGACAAGCTGTTTATTGTGTCTACAGGCAGCGGAATTGTGGCAAGTCAGATCGGCATCACACTTTAGGCTATATTTTTTACATTTAGCTATTTACAAGGACTGAGTTTGCCCGTTATATTGGTGGCTTCAAATTTGAAACGCTGAATCAGGTAGTCTATGCCGATGTTTTACACCTTTGGATTTATCGCACTTACGGCGGCGATATTCAAAATAATCATTTTATATCAAGTGGTTACGGCCTCCAAGCTGACGGCTGCCTTGAATTTGCTGATCCTGGCTCTGATAGCTCAAAACTGTTTCGAATTTCTGGGATATCTGACCTGGGGGAACGATCCCACATTCTCTGCTTATATGGTGGATGGCCTTTTTCTCTCTTTATATGCCGTTATTGCCGCCGCCGTATTCCTCGTTATGAAAGTAAGCGAGTCGGCCCATGCCAAGCTTGTTTCCAGCCTGTTCGCGGGTTTTGGGCTGGTTCTGGCGGTGTTGCACAGTCAGGGCCTTATCGCCACGGCCTATGAGCAAGTTGGATACACCATCATCTCTGTCGAAGGGAGCCTGTATCCGCTTTTCTCACTGTATGTAATTTTCTCAGTACTTGTCGCGCTAGGGGTACTGACAAAAGGAAGTTTAACCGGCACTAAACAGGTCAGGGATCGATGCCGGGTAACCCTGTTGGCAATTGCTCCGCTGTGCGCCGTTGGATTTTCTGTCATCGTATTCCGACAAATGGGTTTTAATGCCTCGACTGCACTGGCGATGCCCCTGGCTTCGACACTGCTGGTCTGGATTCTGATGGTAGATCAAAGAGGCGATTACCTCAGCTTTAAGATCAAGTGGGTTATTCTGCTAAAACTGGCCTTACATACCCGAGACATCAATCTGAATCACTGGGCTGAAATGCTCGACAAAATGCTGGTAATAGAAGCCTTGAGAGTAACCGGCAACAACAAAAGCGAAGCCGCTCGACTGATCGGGATTAACAAAACAACCTTCCACCGCAAAGCCGAGAAATACCTCGGTGAGTCAGACTCTAACGACGAGCTTATAGAGGCAGTCGCCCTGCAGCCGGCGGAACAAATCCTTCGCAGCCCCTATTAGTTTCCACCCCCGACCGACGACTACAATTCTCGCTCCCGACCTGTTAAGCGACCTCCGCCCGACAAGTCGCAATGCCCAGTCCTATAAAACACAGCCACGACTTAGCCACGTTCAATGTTATACTTCTGCCGCCTAATTGCCCCGGTGGCACAGCTGGATAGCGCGGCCCCCTCCTAAGGGGCAGGTCAGAGGTTCAAATCCTCTCCGGGGCACCAAATAAAAAGCCCGCTTCATGCGGGCTTCTTCGTTTGGCTCTCAGAATAAAGAGGACGGAGTAATTAAACAAAAACCAGGGGACACTAATAAGATAATAACTTAATAAACAAAAACCAGGGGACACTAATAAGATAATAACTTAACGA
>JABMOK010000152.1 GCA_013204155.1 Pseudohongiella sp.
AAAGAGCGCTCGCAGGAGGAGTTTTTCCATACCTTTAATGCGCTGTTAGAAGGTGGCCAGCAGATTATATTAACCTGTGATCGCTACCATAAAGAGATCAATGGTTTGGAAGAGCGGCTGAAATCCCGCTTTGGATGGGGCCTGACAGTTGCGGTTGAGCCGCCAGAGCTAGAGACGAGAGCCGCGATCCTGATGAACAAGGCGGCGTTGTGTAATATCGATTTGCCGAATGATGCCGCGATGTTCATTGCCCAGCGACTCAGATCAAATGTTCGGGAACTCGAAGGGGCGTTAAAAAGAGTGATAGCCCACGCCAACTTCAAGGGCGAGAAGATTTGTCTGGCGCTTATTAAGGAAGCACTTCGCGATCTCTTCGCACTGCAAGACAAATTGGTGACTATCGACAATATTCAGCGCTCGGTGGCAGAGTATTACAAAATAAAGATGGCAGACATGTTGTCGAAGCGGCGTAATCGATCTGTGGCTAGACCTCGGCAAGTAGCCATGAGTCTTTCAAAAGAGTTAACCAATCACAGCCTGCCCGAAATAGGCGATGCCTTCGGCGGGCGAGATCACACCACCGTGATGCATGCCTGTAAACAAGTTAAAAAACTTCGCCATAGTTCTATCGATATCCAGGAAGACTATAACAACCTGCTTAGATCACTCTCTAGCTAGACTCTAAGCCATTGAAAACAAAGGATAAATAATAAAATGCATTTTGTTATTTCGCGCGAGGCTCTACTGAAGCCACTGCAATTGGTTGGCGGCGTCGTTGAGAGAAGGCAAACACTCCCCGTGCTTTCCAATGTGTTGTTGGTGTTGGAAGATGGTGAGTTATCACTTACCGGAACTGATCTGGAAGTGGAGTTGGTTGGAAGGGTTAAAGTAGATCAGTCCCATCAGCCTGGAGAAATCACCGTCCCTGCCCGTAAGCTGCTGGACATCTGTAAGTCTCTGGACGACGATGCGATGATTGAAATTTCCTTGGCCGACACCAAGCTGACCCTTAAAGCGGGTCGTAGTCGGTTTACACTCACTACCTTGCCAGCTGCTGAATTTCCTGGCGTCGACGAAGAGCCAGATACCTTCTCCTTGACTTTACCGCAGGCAAAATTGCGAGAATTGTTGGAGAGCACCAATTTTGCAATGGCTCAGCAAGACGTACGTTATTACCTGAATGGCATGTTATTTGAAGTTGCGCCTGGCTATTTGCGGGTTGTGGCCACAGACGGGCACAGATTAGCGATGGAAACACTGAATATGGAAAATTCCATTTCAGAAGTTCAGCAGTTAATCCTTCCCAGAAAAGGCATTATGGAATTGACTAGATTGTTGGTCGATGACGCGGAGGAAATTTCCCTTACCTTCGGCCAAAATCATATTCGAGCTAAGGTCCCCTCGTTTACCTTTACCTCAAAATTAGTAGACGGGAAATTCCCTGACTATAACCGCGTGCTTCCTAAGGGCGGCGATAAGGTGGTGATAGGGAATGTGCAGGAATTGCGACACGCCTTTGCCAGAGCCTCCATTCTATCTAATGAAAAGTACCGTGGTGTACGGGTGGTATTATCCGACGGAGAATTGAAGATATTGGCTAATAATCCGGAGCAGGAAGAAGCGGAAGAGGTCGTATCAGTTGAGTATCAGGGAGACTCGGTGGAAATCGGGTTCAACGTAAGTTACCTGATTGATGTGCTATCTACATTAAATAGCAAGAATGTGCAGATTACGCTGTCCGACCCTGGTAGCAGCGCTCTATTGGAGGCCGAGGAAGGCAGCGATGCTCTCTATGTTGTGATGCCAATGCGGCTGTAGCTCTTGGCATCACCCCGGCCTCTTCCTTGGCGTATCAACGTATGAGCAAAATACAGAGGCTCAATGTTTCTTGTATACGAAACATACAATCGGCTTTGCTTGAGCCTTCGGCGACGATTAACCTGCTGTATGGTGAGAATGGATCTGGCAAGACCAGCGTGTTGGAGTCGATCCATTTGCTGGGAACCGGCCGGTCTTTTAGGAGCAGTAAACTCGACCCCCTTATTAGCCACGACGATGACGAAGCGATTGTTTATGCGGAGTTGCTTGGGGGTTTAAAAATAGGACTGAGCAAGTCTCGTCGCAGGATTCACCAACTCAAGCTGCAAAATGAAAGGCAGAGAAATTGGGAGAGTGTGGCGCGGGAGTTACCCATACAGGTTCTCGATTCGAATTCTTTCCTGCTTTTGGAGGGAGGGCCCAAGCCGCGGAGGCGGTTTTTGGATTGGGGAGTGTTTCACGTGGAACATTCTTTTGTTAACAGCTGGAGAAGATCCCGTAAGGCCATAGCCAATCGAAATATGTTATTGAAGCAAGCCCGTTTAGATCTGGCGCAGCTTGAAGCGTGGGATATGGAGCTGAGTACGTCGGCGGACGAGGTAGATGCGGCACGGAGAAAGTATATTGACGAGTTTTTGCCGATATTTTCACAAGTCTATCGTTCATTAGGCGGCGCAAACGCAGATGAGCTAGAAATTACTTATGAGAGGGGCTGGGATAGTGAGCGACAACTAACCCAGGTTCTGACAGAAAACAGAGGGGTAGATTGTCGCTATGGCGCCACGCAAAATGGCCCTCACAGGGCCGATTTGTGCCTTAAGCTGGGCAAAACAAACGCGGTTGAAATTTTGTCGAGAGGGCAGCAGAAGATGTTAGTAAGCGCTATGAAAATTGCCCAGGGGAAATTGCTGTCCCAAGCCCTGGATAGACAATGCATCTATTTGGTTGATGACCTTCCTTCGGAGCTGGATCGTGCTAACAGGGCGGCTGTATTTGACCAACTGGCGGGACTGGGAGGGCAGATGTTTGTCACCTGTGTTGATCTTTCGGCGATAGTAGAGAGTCTGTCCAACCCGCCTGAAATGGCAACGTTCCACGTGGAACGTGGTATAATAACGACTTGATTTTTAGCCAATCTATCCGATTTTAGGCGTAAAAGAGACACAAAAAGTCTGATGACCCGAGACCCTGGAGTAGAAGTATGAGCGAAGCGTCCAAGCCCAAATACAATTCCGAAAGTATTAAGGTCCTTAAAGGCCTGGATGCCGTTAGAAAGCGCCCAGGAATGTATATTGGTGATACCGATGATGGCACGGGGTTGCATCATATGGTATTCGAGTTGGTGGACAATTCAATCGATGAGGCCCTGGCCGGTTATTGCGACGAGGTAAGGGTTACTATTCATGTAGGTGAAACTATCACCGTTTCGGATAACGGACGAGGGATCCCTACAGAGATGCACAATGAGGGCGTCTCGGCGGCCGAAGTCATCATGACGGTTCTCCATGCAGGGGGCAAATTTGATGACAATAGCTACAAAGTATCCGGTGGCCTTCATGGCGTGGGTGTTTCCGTAGTAAATGCGTTGTCCGAAGAACTAAAGCTGACAATTCGCCGGGAAGGAAAGGTATATGAGCAATACTACGCCCACGGTGTGCCGCAAGCGCCTTTGGCCGTCGTAGGAGATACCAGCACGACAGGAACAGAGTGCTATTTCAAGCCCTCAAAAGAGACGTTTACCAACGTCGAATTTCACTACGATATACTTGCCAAAAAGCTACGTGAGTTAGCATTTCTTAACGCGGGAGTAGCCATCAGGCTTACTGATGAGCGATCAGGAAAGCAGGACCTGTTTAAATATGAAGGAGGCCTCGAGGCTTTCATCGACTATTTGAACAAGAACAAAGTGCCGGTAAATAAGCTCTTTCATTTTATCGCAGAGCGGGAAGAAGATGGTATTACGGTTGAGATTGCGCTGCAGTGGAACGACTCCTATCAAGAGAATATTTATCCTTATACCAACAACATCCCACAAAAAGACGGGGGCACACACCTGGCCGGTTTTCGTGGCGCACTAACAAGGGTGTTGAAAGGCTATATTGACAAGGAGTTGTCGAATAAAAAGGGTAAAGAAGTTACCACATCCGGGGATGATGCGCGTGAAGGACTTACGGCGGTTATTTCCGTAAAGGTACCAGACCCCAAATTTTCATCCCAGACTAAAGACAAATTGGTGTCGTCAGAGGTTAAAGCGGTCGTAGAGCAGGAAATGGCGGCTAAATTTAGCGACTATCTTCTGGAAAATCCCCATGATGCGAAGCTAATTGTCGGTAAAATGATCGATGCTGCCCGAGCGAGAGAAGCGGCGCGCAAAGCACGCGAAATGACCCGACGCAAAGGGGCTTTGGATATAGCCGGACTGCCTGGGAAATTGGCGGATTGCCAGGAAAAAGACCCTGCACTTTCAGAAATATACATTGTGGAGGGTGATTCCGCCGGCGGATCGGCAAAACAGGGAAGAAACCGTAAGAATCAAGCGATATTGCCACTGAAGGGCAAGATCCTCAATGTTGAGAAAGCAAGATTTGACAAGATGTTAAGTTCAGTCGAAATCGGCACCATGATTAAAGCGCTTGGCTGTGGCATAGGGAATGAAGAATTTGATCCCGGAAAGCTCCGCTATCACAGCATCATTATTATGACCGATGCGGATGTGGATGGTTCTCATATTCGAACCTTGCTTCTCACCTTCTTTTTCCGCCAAATGCGCGAGTTAGTGGATAGAGGACATATCTTTATTGCGCAGCCACCGCTGTACAAGATCCGCAAAGGCAAACAAGAGCAATACCTTAAAGATGACTTTGCCCTGGCAGACTATCAGACGCAAGCGGCTCTCGAAGGAGCGAGCTTGCATGTAAATGCAGACGCTCCCGGTATCGCCGAAGATGCGCTGGAGTCGCTGGTTAAACAGTATAACGATACGTATTCAATCATAAGCCGACTGGCCCGGCTGTATCCAACAGAGATACTCGAATCCATGATCTTCACCCGGAATTTGGCCGAGGATGAACTTAAATCCGCGGACAAAGTAACAGGCTGGATAGAAGAATTAAAAAGTGAGTTCGCTAAATTACACCCAGGAGTAAGTGCTAACTATAGTTTCCTGGTCGGTGAAGACGAAGAAAGACACTTGTTTTTGCCGGAAGCTCGATTGAGCCTGCATGGTCTTGAGCGGCCCTATAATTTCAGTCGGGATTTCTTCCACTCGGGTGAATACCGGGCAATTTCTGACCTGGGAAAAACCCTCGATGGATTGATTGAAGACGGAGCCTATGTAAAACGAGGGGAACGCACGCAGGAAATAAGAAGTTTTGCAGAGGCGATTGACTGGTTAACAAAAGATGCGATGAAAGGGCATTACCTACAACGGTATAAAGGTCTGGGCGAAATGAACCCGGATCAGCTCTGGGATACAACCA
>JABMOK010000153.1 GCA_013204155.1 Pseudohongiella sp.
AGGACTGTTTGAGCGAAGCGAGTTCCGCAGCGCTGGCTAAAGCGAAGGATAGTTGGCCGGGCGCAAAGGAACCAGACCACTCAGTTACGCGGACAGACTAGAGGTCGTTATTGAGGCTCACTCCACTGATGCAGCGAACAGGAATTCTATCGAACAGCTTCTTCCAGAGAGCCCTCTCCCGATAGACAAAGCCCAATGCTTGGGGTAGCCTCTACACCCTATGCTGTGGTGATCAAGAGCTAAACAAGGGATTGTAACTAGCTGTTTTTCATATCTTTTCAGGGGAGCCGGGATCTTTACCTGGTGAAAAAGTTCAGCATTTTGCGCAAGCCAACAATAAATAGAAAAACCTCAGAGAGGCCGCACATGATAAAAATATCACAGTTATTTAAATCCCTGGGACTATCCCTGATCTTGACTGGGATGTTGCTCGCCGCAGGATCACTTCAGGCCCAGGACACGGTGGAGTGGACAACCCTGGGCGGTGATTTCGCACACACCCGTTATTCACCTGCTGACCAGATCACCGTCGATAATTTCGAAGATCTGGAAGTCGCCTGGGAATGGAACGGCGCCAGCTTCGGTGCTGTCAGCGGCCGCTCAACTCCCAGCTACATCAACGGCATGCTTTTTACAGTCGCCGGTGCCCGCCGTGATGTGGTGGCTATCGACCCCAAGACCGGTGAAACAATCTGGTCCTATCGGCTACCCAACACCGGACGCTGGGAATACTCCATGCGCGCCGACTATGGTAAGGGTGTTGGCTATGCCGAGGTCGATGGTCGTGGTGTCGTCTATATGATTACTCCGGGCTTCTTCCTCACGGCGCTGGATGCCGAAACGGGCACGCCCTTAAAAGGCTTTGGCAAGCCGGTTCCAATTGACGGATTTCCGAAAACGGGTGTCGTAGACTTACTGGCAAATCTCGGCCATCCCTATGACCCTTATGATGGTATACCTCTAGAGCGGGGTTACATCACCTCCTCATCACCACCCATTGTGGTGAACGGTGTTGTGATCGTAGGTAACTCTGCAGAACAAGGTTACCAGCAATCCCGCATCGAGAATGTACCGGGAGATATCCTCGGATACGATGCCCGCAGCGGTGAGTTCCTGTGGAAGTTTAACGTCATTCCCAAGCCTGGCGAATACGGCCATGAAACCTGGGAAAATGATGCCTGGCAGTGGACCGGCGATGTCTCTTCCTGGGCACCTATTTCTGCCGACCCTGAGAACAATCTGGTATTTATTCCAACCAATGGCGCCACCATCGATTACTACGGTGGATTTCGACCGGGTGACAATCTATTTGGTACCAGCCTGATTGCCCTGAATGCCAGTACTGGCGAGAGAGCCTGGCATTTTCAGATGGTGAAGCACGATATTTGGAACTACGACACGCCAACCGCGCCAGTGTTACTGGATGTGAATACGCCGGACCGCGGTCCGATACCCGCTATAGTTCAAGTCACCAAACAGTCGTTCGCCTATGCTTTTAACAGACTAACCGGTGAGCCACTGTGGCCAATGGAATACCGTTCAGTGCCGGCCTCCAAAGTCCCTGGTGAAAAACTGGCAACCACTCAGCCGTTTCCAACCAAGCCCGCTGCCTTTGATTTACAGGGATTAAGCATCGATGACCTGGTGGACTTCACCCCGGAACTGAGACAGGAAGCGATTACTGCACTGGCTGATTATGAAATTGGTCCGCTGTTCACCCCTCCTCTGCATCCCGACAACGATATAGGCAAGCTTGGCGCCTACCTTTGTCCAGGAGGAACGGGCGGAGTAAATATCACCGGTCCTGCCGTCGCCGATCCAACCACCGGCATACTCTACGTTACCTCTCATAAGGGATGTGGCACCTTTGCCATCGTCGCCGGAGAGCAAGCCGACACACAGTATGCGGCGCCTACGGGGGTGACATTGTCACGTTATGCCGCCAACCGCGGCGGCGGACGCGGACCTCGACTGGCTTCAGGAATTCCCTTATGGAAGCCGCCTTACAGCCGAATCACCGCCATCGACATGAACACCGGCGAGCATCTGTGGATGATTCCTACCGGCGAAACCCCAGACCGTATCAAGAACAGTCCGGCTCTGGCAGGTGTGGATATTGGCGAGACCGGAACTGGCAACCATGTGCCCATGGTTGCCACTCCAAACCTGCTAATCTATAGCGATGTCGCCAGTGATGGTGAGACTGCCTTGTTATATGCAATCGACAAAGCCACGGGTGAGCAGACGGGTCGAATCGAAGCGCCAGCTAGAAGCCGTTATGGCATGAGCACCTGGGTTCATGAAGGCAGACAGTATGTGATCTTGCAAACAGGGGCAAAACTGACCGCGATGGCATTGCCGGACGAAAACGCCAGGCCAGCAGCCAACGCACACTAAGCAACTTGGCAAGTAAAAAAGCCCAGCCATTTTCCGATGGCCGGGCTTTTTTTTGTGCTCTGTATAAATTCTCTCTGCTAGCAAAGAGGAGAAACTCCATAGGGAGTCATTAAAAAGAAAGCACTCAGTTACAATAGATTGATTGTGCGGCAGCAATTGCCTTGGCAGAATCCGTTTCCATTCCACAGTCGGACAACACATTGCTAAGTGCCGATAGGCAAAATAATACGTTCTTCTTATTGCTGGCGAAGCCCATCAAGCCAATACGCCACACAGATCCCGCCAACGCTCCCAGTCCCGCGCCAATTTCCAGATTGTAATCATTCAGCAGCGCCGAACGAACCCGTGCGTCATCAACCGATGCCGGAAAAGAAACGGCATTCAATTGCGGTAAACGAAACTCTTCGTCGACCACGAAAGACAAGCCCAGCGCTTCTATACCTGCAGCAAATGCCTGATAATTTAGCGCGTGTCTGCGCCAGGCATTTTCCAAACCTTCTTCTTCGAGAATTACCAGGGATTCATGCAATGCATACAGCGAATTTACCGGCGCCGTATGGTGGTAAGACCTTTTAGTTTCAGAACCCCAATACCCCATCACCAAATTCAAATCGAGGAACCAACTCTGCACCTTGGTCTTGCGGTTACGAATGACTTCTGCGGCTCGATCTGAAAAAGAAACTGGCGACAGACCAGGAACACAGGACAGACATTTTTGAGTCCCGGAGTAAATTGCATCCACGCCCCAATCATCAACTTTTAATTCGATACCTCCAAGTGAGGTCACCGCATCGACTATCGACAAACAATCGTATTTTGCCGCCAGTCCGCACAGGACCTCGGCATCAGATCGCGCTCCGGTCGAAGTTTCGGCATGCACAAACGCCAGAGCCTTGGCATCGGGGTTATCTCGCAAGGCCCGCTCGGCCTTGTCGACGTCGATAGTACAGCCCCACTGATCCTCGACCATGATCGCTTCAGCGCCACATCGCTCAACGTTCTCCTTCATGCGAGCCCCGAACACACCATTCTGGCAGATAATGACCTTATCGCCTCGTTCCAGCAAATTAGTAAAAACGGTCTCCATACCCGCTGACCCTGGCGCCGATACGGGTAGTGTTAATGCATTGCTGGTCTGAAAAGCGAATTGCAGCAAAGCCTTGGTCTCATCCATCATCTCGATGAATGCGGGGTCTAAATGTCCAATTGTGGGCCTGGATAATGCTTCCAGTATGCGTGGGTTTACATCGGATGGCCCGGGGCCCATGAGAGTTCGCACTGGTGGATGGAATGAATTCGTCATCTTTGACCTCTTATTTTTCCAAATAAAAAAGCCGAGAATAACCCGGCTTTTTTAACACAAACTGTGACTAACGAAGGTTTATTTCTAGGCTGTTTCTACAGCTTTCTCGCTATTTGCAGAGTCACGAACAGGACGATCGACTAGTTCAACATAGGCCATAGTCGCATTGTCACCAGCGCGTTCGCCACACTTCAAGATACGGATATAACCGCCCGGGCGATCCGTGTAACGTGGGCCTAACTCTGTGAACAATTTACCCACCATAGCTTTGCTGCGAGTGCGATCGAATGCAAGTCGACGATTTGCCACACTGTCGTTCTTTGCCAATGTAATCAAAGGCTCGGCTACTGCTCTTAGCTCTTTAGCCTTGATCAGGGTTGTCTTGATTATCTCGTGCTCAAACAATGAAATAGCCATATTCCGAAACATGGCTGATCGGTGTGAACTATTTCTGCTTAATTGGCGACCGCTTTGTCGATGACGCATAACTGTTTACCTTATTTATTCTAAATGATCAGACTCTATGGATTACGCTGCCCGATCATCAGTTCTAAGACTGGATGGAGGCCAATTTTCGAGGCGCAGACCTAGGGAAAGTCCTCGAGTAGCCAATACGTCCTTAATTTCTGTTAGAGACTTCTTGCCCAGATTTGGTGTCTTTAACAATTCAACTTCTGTACGCTGAATAAGATCACCGATGTAATAGATATCTTCTGCTTTCAGGCAATTCGCGGAACGAACTGTCAGTTCCAGATCATCTACAGGGCGAAGTAGAATAGGATCTATCTCGTCTTCATGTACTTCGGGCTCGGCGGCAATTTCACTCTTCAAATCAACAAAAACCGAGAATTGATGCTGCATGATTGTGGCTGCCCGACGAATTGCTTCTTCCGGTTCTATCGTACCATTTGTCTCTAGATCGATAATCAGCTTATCGAGGTTAGTGCGCTGCTCTACGCGGGCATTTTCAACTGAATAAGACACTCTGCTTACAGGGCTGTATGAAGCATCCAGTAATAACTTGCCTACAGATCTGGTTTCATCATCCTCAGAAACACGGCTATCTGCAGGTGAATAACCTCTGCCCTTACGAATTGTAAGACGCATATTTAGCGAACCATTAGCATTCAGGTTCGCGATAACATGATCTGGATTAACGATTTCCACGTCATGATCCAAGGAAATATCACCCGCAGTGACAGTACCGGAACCCTTCTTGGACAAAGTTAAAACAGCTTCGTCTTTATCGTTCAAAATTATTGCTACGCCCTTCAAATTGAGAAGAATTTCAATTACATCCTCTCTAACCCCTTCAATAGTACTGTACTCATGTACAACGCCATCGATTTCGACTTCTTCCACCGCAGCCCCAGGCATGGACGAAAGTAATATTCTTCGCAGAGCATTGCCAAGTGTATGGCCAAAACCGCGCTCTAATGGCTCCAAGACTACCCTGGAGTGACACTTGTCGATTTCATCGACTTGTATCACTTGTGGCGTTAAAAAGTCTGATAAATTAATTTGCATGTAAACCACCCTTTGTGTGATTAAGTCACTACTTGGAATAAAGCTCGACGATAAGACTTTCATTGATCTCTTTCGGTAAATCCTCTCGCTCAGGCTTACGAGTGAACTGTCCTTCAAGTTTACTTTGATCTACTGAAATCCAATCTATCGGATTACGCTGTGAAGCTAATTCCAACGCTGATTTAATTCGTAACTGTTCCTTGGCTTTTTGTCGAATGGCTATCGCATCGCCTTCGGCGACCTGATACGAAGCAATGTTTACAACTTCGCCATTCACTGTAATAGATTTATGGGCAACTAACTGGCGGGCTTCCGCACGAGTCGAGCCAAATCCCATTCTATAAACTACATTATCGAGACGGCATTCCAGAAGCAGTAACAAGTTCTCACCCGTAGCGCCCTTCAATCGAGCGGCTTCCCTATAATATCCACGAAATTGCTTCTCTAAAACACCATAGGTTCTTCTGACTTTCTGCTTCTCACGAAGCTGAACCCCATAGTCAGATAAGCGACCACGACGAGCTCCGTGCTGCCCCGGAATAGTATCTGCCTTACATTTACTATCAAGCGGACGAACACCACTCTTCAGAAACAAATCTGTTCCTTCGCGGCGGGATAGCTTACATTTTGGGCCTAAATAACGGGCCATAGTCTGTCTCCTGATTTGGGCTGAGATTAAAAACTCATCACTTCAACAATTACTGATTGTTACAGTTAATGAATTTTTACTCTGACCCCTGTTCTACTGTTCTACTAATCTGTTAACTTTCTGATTACACTCGCCGCTTCTTCGGAGGTCTGCAACCATTGTGTGGTATAGGTGTCACGTCAGTAATATTGCCGACTCGAAGGCCGCAACCATTAAGCGCTCTTACCGCCGACTCACGACCAGGACCGGGACCGTTAACTTTTACGTCCAGATTCTGCAAGCCGTACAATTCAATGGCCGCTTTTCCAGCCTTCTCTGCTGCAACCTGCGCAGCGAAAGGTGTGCTCTTTCTGGAACCGCGAAACCCGGAACCCCCGGCAGTTGCCCAACTCAATGCATTACCCTGACGATCAGTGATTGTAATGATCGTGTTATTAAAGGATGCATGAATAAATGCAATACCATCGATGACGGCTATACGTGCTTTTTTCTTGGTAGCTTTCGCTGCTGGCTTGGCCATAAATTATTCCATCTAACTCAAATTCTTACGTTCTGATTTCTTAACTTCGAATTACTTACGAATAGGCTTACGAGGCCCTTTTCTGGTTCTGGCATTGGTTTTCGTACGCTGCCCTCGAACAGGCAATGAGCGACGATGACGTATCCCACGATTACATCCCAAATCCATCAGTCGTTTGATATTCATGGAAATTTCACGTCTTAAATCACCTTCGGTGTTGTAATTCGCTACTTCCGCACGAATGCTGTCCAATTGCTCTGGATCCAGCTCGCTGGTTTTGGTTGAAGGCGAAATTCCAGTCTTCTCGCAAATCGCGCTTGCAGTAGTAGGACCAACCCCAAAAACATAGCGCAAGGAAATAACGATATGCTTGTTATCAGGTATATTGACTCCGGCAATACGTGCCATAAAAGTGCTCCGTTCTCTCTGTTCGTTCTAGTCGGCTAATCCTATTAGCCTGGTTTTAACCCTGACGCTGTTTGTGTCGAGGTTCTGACTTACAAATTACTCTTACCGCACCATTTCGTTTAATAACTTTACAGTTTCGGCAGATCTTCTTAACAGATGCTCTGACTTTCATTGTTACTCTCCGTTATTCCTAATCCAGAATCTCTACAAGCTTACAGCTTTGGAACAGTTTCTAGATACCACTACGACCGTAGCTGCCCAATTTAGATTTCTTCATCAGTGAATCGTATTGATGAGACATCAAATGCGATTGTACCTGTGACCAAAAATCCATGGTTACAACCACGGAAATCAACAGCGCTGTGCCACCCAAGTTAAAAGGCACATTGGCAAACGTCTGCATAAAATTTGGCAGCAAACATACGAGGGTGATATATATCGCTCCGAACATCGTTAATCTGGTAATGACGCCATCGATGTATTTCGCCGTATGCTCGCCCGGTCGAATGCCAGGGATAAACGCACCTGACTTTCTCAAATTGTCTGCAACATCTCTTGGATTAAAAACCAGTGCTGTATAGAAAAAGCAAAAAAACATAATCATCGCGCTAAATATAATGATGTACAGCGGCTGACCGGGGCCAATCAAGAAAGCCACTTCCTGTAACCACTCAGATCCCTCAGTTTGGCCAAACCAGTTTGCGATGGAAGCCGGAAACAACAATATACTACTGGCAAAAATTGTCGGAATAACACCCGCCATGTTTATCTTCAATGGTAGATGGCTCGACTGTGCCTGATACAATTTTTTACCCTGTTGGCGCTTGGCGTAATTCACTGTAATACGCCGTTGTGCTCTTTCGATATAAACGATACAAGCAATTACACCGATGGCAATTAAACCTACAAGCAATAGCAATACACCGTTGATCTGGCCTTCGTAAGCCTGCGTCAGGGAAGTACCAATCGCCGCTGGAAATCCTGCTACGATACCCGCAAAAATCAGCATGGAAATACCGTTGCCTATGCCTTTCTCGGTAATCTGTTCACCTAGCCACATCAGAAACATTGCCCCGGTAACCAGCGAGACTATCGCCGTCAGGTTAAATGCAATACCGGGTGCATAGGCCATGGGCGCTAGCAGGCCGACGGTCATGCCTGTACCTTGTACTGTAGCCAAGACCAAAGCGCCATAACGGGTGTACTGGGAAATTTTGCGACGGCCCGATTCACCTTCTTTCTTTAACTGATCTAGCTGCGGACTTACCGCGGAAAGCAGCTGCATAATAATAGAGGCAGAAATATACGGCATAATTCCCAACGCCAGAATACTCATTCTCTCCAGAGCACCTCCGCCAAACATATTGATCATGTCTGTAAATGTACCTTCCTGCGAGGTGAAGAATGAAGCTAACTGTAATGGATCAATACCAGGAACGGGAACATGGGTGCCGATTCGATAGACAAAGATGGCAAACAACAAAAATAACAGGCGTGCCTTCAGCTCACCGAGCCCGGCGCCTATATTTTCTGGATTGATGTTTGGTTTATTTGCCATTTTCTCTTTATCTAAAATTTAATCTTTGTTGGCTTATTCGTCTGCCGCTGGAGTCTCTGTGGGCTCAGCAGGTTTCTCTTCAACGATAGCCGCTTTCGCTTCGGGCTTCTCGACCTTTGCCTTGGCGGCCTTCTTCTTAGCTGGTTTTTCTGCAACTACTTTAGTGACTACCTTTTTCTTCAGCTTGCCAGTCTTTGCAGGTTCCGCTTCGATTATCTTGCCGCCAGCTGCTTCGATTGCCGTTCGGGCACCCTTGGTGACTCCGATTGCTTGCAAGGTGATCGGCCTGCTTATATCACCAGATAGCATCACCTTAACTCGCTTAATGGTGGCAGTGATCAAATTCGCTTTACGCAAGACTTCGATATCAATAACGTCCGCATCCAATTTGTTCAGTTCCGAGGTGCGAATCTCTGCAGAAACACGGCCGATGCGTGAGCTGAAACCATACTTTGGCAGGCGCCTCTGCAAAGGCATCTGACCGCCTTCAAATCCTGGACGTACGGTACCGCCACTGCGAGACTTCTGTCCCTTGTGACCGGTGCCACAGGTTTTTCCTGAACCACTGCCAATGCCGCGGCCAACGCGTTTTCTAGCCTTGGTGCTGCCTGGAGCTGGACTCAATTCATTTAGTTGCATATCGATTCCCTCAGTCTACGGCAAGCATGTAGTTAATTTTGTTAATCATCCCGCGCACCGCCGGTGTATCTTCAACCTCTACAGATTGACGTATACGTCGCAAACCCAATCCTTTAAGACAGAGCTTGTGCTTGGGAAGTGTGCCGATAGGGCTGCGCACTAATGTAATTTTGACTGTTTTCTTCGCCATCTTGCTAACCTACTATTTCTTCAAGCGACTTGCCGCGTTTCGAGGCAATATCTTCTGGTGAACGCATATCTTGCAAACCTTTAAAAGTCGCTCGAACAACATTCACAGGATTCGTTGAGCCATAACACTTCGCCAATACATTTTGAACGCCGGCCAATTCCAGAATAGAGCGCATAGCACCACCCGCAATTACACCTGTACCTTCGGATGCTGGCTGCATGTATATCTTTGACGCACCATGCCTGGCCTTAATGGGATACTGCAAGGTATGCCCGTCAAGATTTACTGTAATCATGTTACGACGAGCAGCTTCCATGGCTTTCTGAATAGCCAGAGGAACTTCCTTGGCCTTCCCGCGACCGAAGCCAACACGACCATTGCCGTCACCTACAGCTGTCAATGCAGTAAAACCAAAAACCCGGCCACCCTTAACAACTTTGGCCACTCGGTTAACCTGAATCAGCTTTTCCTGAAGGCCTTCTTCGTTCTTGTTGGAATCGTCTCTAAATGCCATATCTGAAAACCCTTACTTAAAAGTCTAATCCACCTTCACGAGCGGCTTCAGCCAAAGCTTTAACCCGGCCGTGATAGGCATAACCTGATCGATCAAAAGCAACCTTCACAATTCCTGCTGCTTTAGCCCGCTCAGCGATTAATTTTCCAACTTTTCCCGCTGCGTCGACGTTGCCAGTCTTATCACCTTTGGCATCTTTTTCAACAGTGGAGGCGCTGGCCAGTATCTGATTACCCGCAGCCGAAATTACCTGAGCATAGATATGTCTTGGTGAACGATACACACAAAGACGATTCACTCGTAATTCGCTGATCTTTGCTCTTGCTCTTTTTGCTCGCCTGAGGCGAGCCACTTTCTTAACGTTCATAGCTTATGCCTTATTTCTTCTTCGCTTCTTTTCTGTACACACGTTCATTAGCGTAGCGAATTCCCTTACCTTTATAAGGCTCAGGTGGACGAAAATCTCTGATTTCTGCTGCAACCTGTCCTACTACCTGCTTGTCCGCTCCGGATATCACAATTTCAGTTTGTGTTGGCGTTTCTGCTGTTACGCCTTCAGGCAGTTGGTAATTAATCGGATGGGAATATCCAACCGTTAGATTAACATTCCTGCCTTCCGCCTTTGCTCTGTAACCAACACCTTGAAGCTCCAATTTCTTTTCAAAACCCTGGCTGACACCGACAACCATATTGCTAATCAGAGAACGAAATGTACCGGACAAGGCATTAGCTTCTCGCGAACCATCTTTAGCTGAAACACTCAATACTCCGTCCTCTTCTGACACAGCAACCAGACTGTGCAAAGACAACTGCAGGGTTCCTTTGCTTCCTTTAACTGATATTTCAGCATCGGACAATTTTGTTTCAACGCCTTTAGGTATTACTACCGGGCTACTCGCTACTCTTGACATAATTTTGCTCTATTCTTAATCTCAGTGCCTAATACTCAGTTTTGAAAAGCTGCTCTAAACGTAAGTACCGATCAGAAAACTGTGCACAATACTTCCCCACCAATTCCTGTGGCTTGCGCTTGCTTGTCTGTCATCAAACCTTTGTTGGTAGAGAGTATTGCTACTCCCAAACCGGCTCTAATCTTGGGTATATCTTCTTTACCTTTGTAACTACGCAAGCCAGGTCGGCTAGCGCGCTTAATTTCTTCGATCACCGCTCGTCCCTGGTGGTATTTCAGCGCAATCTTGAGAAGCGGTTTCCCCGCATTTTCATCAACTTCGTAGTTGTTGATGTATCCCTCTTTCTTCAATACTTCGCTAAGTGCAATCTTGATCTTGGATGAAGGCATAGCCACGTTTGGCAATTTCGCCATTTGTGCATTGCGAATGCGCGTCAAGAAATCTGCGATTGGGTCTGACATGCTCATAATTGTTCTCCTGACTACCAGCTAGCCTTGGTTAAACCAGGCACATCGCCGCGCATCGCTGCTTCACGTAACTTGTTACGGCACAAACCAAATTTTCGATAAACACCATGAGGTCGACCGGTGATTTGGCATCGATTTCGTTGACGAACGGGGCTGGCATCACGTGGTAGCTTTTGCAGCTTTACCTGAGCCTCCCATTTCTCCTCATCACTGGCGTTCATGTCTTTAAGAACCGCTTTGATCGCCGCACGTTTAGCGGCAAATTTCTCCACGGTCTTAGTGCGCTTGGTTTCTCTGGCTATCATTGAAGTTTTAGCCATCTTAAGACTCCTTCTTAGCTGCTGGTACGGATCCCCTAAAAGGGAAATGCATCGCCGTCAATAACGCCCGACCTTCATCATCGGTTTGCGCGGTTGTAGTAATAGCAATATCCAGACCACGTAGTTTGTCGATCTTGTCGTAGTCAATTTCTGGAAAAATAATTTGCTCAGTTACACCCATAGCAAAATTGCCACGGCCATCAAACGACTTGGGACTTAAGCCTCTAAAATCCCTGATACGAGGAATAGCAATACCTACCAGCCTATCCAAAAAGTCGTACATACGCTCGCCGCGCAAAGTCACCTTACAACCGATTGGCCAACCTTCTCTTACTTTAAAAGCAGCGACAGATTTTCTAGCCTTGGTGATAACTACTTTTTGACCGCTAATCAGAGTCAGATCAGCCACCGCATTATCAAGTACCTTCTTATCCACCAGCGCCTCACCAACACCCATATTCAAAACAACCTTGGTTATTTTGGGTACGCGCATAGGATTATCGTAACCAAATTGTTCGATAAGAGCGGGTATTACTTCTTTCTTGTATAAATCTCTAAGCTGAGCCATGCGTGGCAACCTACCAGTAGTTAATCTATTTCCTGACCGTTTGACTTAAAGACGCGCTTCTTGGCACCATCTTCAAGCACCTGTATACCTACTCGGTCTGCCCGATTGGTTTCAGGATTGAAAATTGCTACATTGGAAATACTCAATGCCGCCTCTTTTTCTACTATACCGCCGGGCTGACCCGCATTCGGATTTGGCTTCGTATGACGCTTAACATATTCACACCGTGAACAATCACCTTCTCACTTCCAATAAGGCGAGAAATAGTTCCGCGTTTACCCTTATCTCTTCCAGTGATTACTATCACTTCGTCATTACATTTCAGTTTGCGCATTTCCTGCCTCTATCTCTCTTTCTCTCACGCCCTAAAGTACTTCTGGCGCCAATGAAATAATTCGCATAAATTTTTCTGTTCGCAATTCTCTGGTTACCGGTCCAAACACACGAGTACCAATTGGCACATCCTGGGCATTTAGCAAGATTGCGGCATTATCGTCGAAACGAATTGCTGAACCATCACTGCGGCGCACGCCTTTTTTGGTACGCACAACCAACGCAGTCAGAACTTGACCCTTCTTTACTTTTCCGCGAGGAATTGCCTCTTTAACGGTAACTTTAATCATGTCACCAACACGAGCATACCGGCGATGGGATCCGCCCAACACCTTGATACACATAACGCGCTTGGCGCCGCTGTTATCTGCGACATTTAAGTATGACTGCACTTGAATCATCGATTCACTCCATCAAGCATTGGTACACCAAATGCCGATTCTTAAGCTAATATTCTGTTTAATTCTGATCGTCTAAACCTGTCTTTCTAAACCTTCTTCTAAACTTGAGTAGCCCGACCGTCTATAGAAACCAAGGACCAGGACTTGGTTTTAGATATTGGACGTGTTTCTTGTATAGTTACTTCATCACCCGGTTGGCACTCATTATTCGCATCGTGTGCATGTATCTTGGTAGATCGCTTTATGATCTTTCCATATACCGGATGTGTTACTCGTCGCTCAATTAGAACAACTATGGATTTATCCATTTTGTTACTGATTACCTTGCCGGTAACCGTACGAGCAGTTTTCTCTTGATTCTCACTAGGGGACATATTCATGATCCAGTTTTCTGTTTTTCAGTGATAATAGTTCTTATTCGAGCAATATCTTTCCTCACTGCTCCAATCAAGTGAACCTGGCCCAACTGTCCTGTGCCATTTTGCATTCGATAGTTAAACTGATCTTTATACAAACCCTGCAGTTGAGTCTGCAGTTCCTCTACCGACTTTTCTCTTAATTCACTCGCCTTCATTACATTACCGTCCGCTTTACGAAAGCCGTTATAAACGGCAACTTTGCAGCCGCTAAAGCAAATGCTTCGCGTGCAATAGTTTCGTCTACACCTTCCATCTCAAACATAATTCGGCCTGGCTGAATCTGGGCGACCCAGTATTCAACATTACCCTTACCTTTACCTTGTCTTACTTCCAGAGGTTTCTTGGAAATAGGCTTATCAGGAAATACTCGAATCCAGATTTTCCCGCCACGTTTCACGTGCCTGGTCATAGCTCGACGAGCCGCTTCGATCTGACGCGCTGTCAATCGACCGCGTGATAGCGCCTTCAAGCCATACTCGCCAAAATCCACTTTACTGCCGCGATGGGATAGACCACGATTGCGGCCCTTCATCATTTTGCGAAATTTTGTCCGTTTTGGTTGTAACACGTCTGTATTCCTCTAGTTGGATTTTGCTTGAGAGGGCACGATGGCCTCATCCAAATCCAGAACTTCACCTTTAAATATCCAAACTTTTACGCCAATCAGCCCGTAGGTTGTACTTGCTTCACAAGTCGCATAATCGATGTCTGCTCGCAATGTATGCAAGGGAACACGCCCTTCTCGATACCATTCCGATCTGGCAATTTCTGCTCCGCCGAGACGTCCACCGACTTGCACCTTAATGCCTTCGGCGCCTTGACGCATGGCGTTCTGAACCGCTCTCTTCATCGCTCTGCGGAACATAACACGTCGCTCTAACTGTGAAGCCACGCTTTCTGCGACCAATTGTGCATCCAGATCAGGCTTGCGAATTTCTTCGATGTTAATTTGTACAGGCACGCCCATTTTTTGCGTAAGTACTCCACGCAGGGCTTCAACATCTTCACCTTTCTTTCCTATCACTATTCCTGGTCGCGCAGTATAAATGGTGATTTTCGCTGTTTGAGCTGGTCGTTCTATTTCAACTCTGGAAACCGATGCCGCTGCCAATTTTTTCCTAATAAAATCTCTAACTTGCAAATCTACTAACAAGTTTTTGGCATATTCCCTGCCTTCGGCATACCACACGGAAGTGTGTTTCTTGACTATGCCAAGACGAATCCCAGTTGGATGTACTTTCTGACCCATCCGATACTCCTAGCTATCTGCTACTGTAATTGTTATGTGACAAGAACGCTTGAGTATGCGATCAGCGCGACCCTTTGCTCTGGGCATAATTCGTTTCATTGTCGTACCTTCATCAACACAAATCGTTGACACTTTTAACTCATCTACATCCGCGCCTTCATTGTGCTCTGCATTTGCAATAGCAGAATTCAGCAGCTTCTTGATAATCGCAGCTGCTTTCTTTGGGCTGTACGATAACAACAGCAGCGCTTCTTCAACTGCCTTGCCGCGAACTTGATCGGCTACCAGTCTGGCCTTTTGAGCCGAGAGACGTGCACCGCTTAATTTTGCAATAACTTCCATTTCAGCCCCTTAATTACCGTGCCTTCTTATCTGCAGAGTGCCCGCGATAGGTACGTGTTGCAGAGAATTCACCCAATTTATGCCCAACCATGTCTTCACTAATGGAAACTGGTATATGTTGGCGTCCATTGTGGACAGCGATAGTCAAACCAATCATGTCCGGAGACACCATCGAGCGGCGAGACCAGGTCTTGATCGGTCGCTTGTCGTTCTTCTCAGAAGCAATCTGTACCTTCTTCATTAAATGAAGATCGATGAACGGGCCTTTTTTTAGAGATCGTGGCACTGCGTGTTCCTCTGCTCTTGCCTTATCGGCTTGAATTTCTACGACGAACAATCATGCTATCTGTTCGCTTGTTAGATCTGGTTTTATAGCCTTTGGTTGGTGTACCCCAAGGAGAAACTGGATGACGACCACCCGATGTTCTGCCTTCACCACCACCATGTGGGTGATCTACCGGGTTCATTGCTACTCCGCGCACGGTAGGTCTGACACCTCTCCAACGCTTCGCACCCGCTTTACCCAAAGATCGTAAACTATGTTCTGAATTTGACACTTCACCAAGAGTTGCTCGACAGTCACTTAGCACTTTACGCATCTCACCGGAGCGTAATCTTAGCGTGGCGTAGTTTCCTTCTCTCGCAACTAATTGCATGGAAGTTCCTGCGCTACGTGCAATCTGTGCACCTTTACCAGGCTTCATTTCTCCGCAATGCACGGTGCTGCCTAATGGGATGTTTCTAAGCGGCAAGCAATTTCCAAGCTTAATTGCAGCGCTTTCACCCGACATCAGAGTATCACCGGCTTTTACTTTGCCGGGCGCAATAATGTATCTGCGCTCACCATCGGCGTATAACAACAAGGCTATATTTGCTGAGCGATTGGGATCATATTCCAATCGTTCAATTTTGGCTTCAATACCATCTTTATTGCGCTTGAAATCAATAATGCGGTATCTCTGCTTATGACCACCACCTATATGACGTGTAGTGATGCGCCCTCTATTATTTCTGCCGCCAGTTTTAGGCTTGGGAGCAGTAAGCGGAGCATAAGGTTCACCCTTGTGCAAATCCGGGTGTACGACCTTGATGACAAAGCGACGTCCCGGCGAGGTAGGTTTACATTTTACGACTGGCATGATTTACCCCTTGGCCCCTATTATCCAATATCCGCAAAGTCAATATCATGACCCGCTTCAAGTCTGACATACGCTTTCTTCCAATTGGAGCGACGTCTGATTTTTCCTTTTGCTGTGCGCTTGGTTTTACCCTTCACATTCAGCACCTGCAAATCCGAGACCACGACCTTGAAGATCGTCTCTACAGCTTGCTTAATTTCGGCTTTGGTGGAATTAGTAGCAACCTTGAAGGCATACTGATTCGCTTGCTCACCAATCATTGTTGTTTTCTCGGAAACATGCGGCCCAAGAATTACTGAATAGATTCTCTCGAGGTTCATGCCAACATCTCCTCTACTTTCTTTAATGCGGAGACTGTAATAATCACATTATCAAATCCGATCAAACTAACAGGATCAAGACCAGCAACATCCAGCACATCAACCTTGTGCAGATTCCTGGCGGCTAGATACAAGTTTTTTTCTACCTGCTCGGAAATAATGAGGACATTATCCACTTCGAATTCTTTTAGCTTACTAACCAGGTCTTTGGTTTTATGTGAAGCCAGCTCAAATTCATTCACTGCAAAAAGTCTGCCTTTGCGTATTAGTTCTGACAGAATGCAGCACATCGCACCGCGATACATTTTCTTATTGAGTTTCTTGCTGTGGTCCTGAGGTCTAGCAGCAAATGTAACACCACCGCTACGCCAGATAGGGCTTCTAATGGTTCCTGCTCTAGCTCGACCAGTGCCTTTTTGACGCCAAGGTTTACGACCGCCGCCACTAACTTCGGAGCGAGTCTTTTGCTGTACCGTACCCTGTCTGGCACCAGCCAAATAAGTAACAACAGTCTGGTGTACCAGAGACTCGTTGTAGGCTCTGCCAAAAGATTCGTCTGAAAGTGAGATTGTTTCTTTGCCCGTTTTCTTGCCGGGCAGCGCAAGACTTAATTCCATTACTTACCCCTTCACCTTAATAGCTGGACAGACGACTACATTTGATCCCGTAGCACCAGGAACTGCGCCCTTGATAAGTAGAAGATTATTCTCTATATCAACTCTGACCACTTCCAGACTTTGAGTGGTATGTCTTACGTTACCCATTTGACCTGCCATTTTCTTGCCTTTCCATACTTTTCCTGGAGTCTGGCATTGGCCAATCGAACCCGGTGCACGGTGTGAAAGCGAATTGCCGTGTGTTGCATCCTGCATCTGAAAATTGTGCCGTTTAACGCCGCCTTGAAAACCTTTACCTTTTGAGGTGCCGGTTACGTCGACTTTCTGCCCGACTTCGAAAACGTCTACCTTAATCTCACTACCTGTAGTGATTTCGGCGAGATCATTTCCTTCGGTGCGAAATTCCCAAAGACCTGTTCCGGCTTCGCTGTTAGCCTTGGCATAGTGTCCTGCCATGGCTTTGCTGACTCGCGAAGCACGACGTGAGCCAGTAGTAACCTGAATGGCACTATAGCCGTCAACTTCGGAAGTCTTGATTTGGGTAACCCGGTTTGGCTGTACTTCGACAACTGTTACAGGGACAGAAGTGCCATCTTCAGTGAAAATGCGAGTCATCCCGCTCTTTCGACCGACTAATCCTATCGACATGTCTTTAAACCTCATGTGCAAGGGGCTAAAACCCGCTATGGCCGCTGACGCGTTACACTATGTTCGCCACCGCTAATGGGTAGCAGAAATATCAGTGCGCCAAAACTTTATAATTAAAGGGCAAGGAGGACTGAACGCTCATTGCCTGGTATTTGTATTACTTAGCCTAAGCTAATTTGTACTTCTACACCCGCCGCGAGATCGAGCTTCATCAGTGCATCAACCGTTTTCTCAGTTGGCTCAATGATATCCAGCAATCTCTTGTGGGTGCGAATTTCGTATTGATCCCGCGCATCTTTGTTCACATGCGGAGAAATCAATACAGTAAACCTTTCCTTATTCGTTGGCAGTGGAATCGGTCCGCGGACCTGGGCTCCAGTGCGCCTGGCAGTATCAACTATTTCCTGAGTAGACTGATCAATCAGACGGTGATCGAAGGCTTTGAGCCGAATCCTGATTCGCTGACTTTGCATCTAACTCTAACTCCAAAAAATACATATAAATTAAATAGTTACTACCACTTTCTACGACGTTTAGTTGTTAAACGTCAAAAAGGGATGCGAATCTTAAGGTTTTGGCCCCAAACTGTCAAGGGATTACCTGCCGAAAGCCGCTTTTTCTCTGACTTCCCGCCCATTCACCCTCTGACCCTCTAGAAACCCCCGAAAGCCCTTTCGAGCACTATCGAGGTAGTGGATTACAGTACCTGTTTCGACGGCGGTCGGCGCCCATCCCGGCCGCCCTCACTCCACAAAATGCCGAAGCTCAGCACTGACCTTTAATCATAGCCCTTGGATAACGGGAGCATCCCTTGAATATGACGAAGCCAGCGCATCTTTCGATGGGCTGGCTTCTTGTTATGCATTAACGGCTTATTCGATGATTTTAGCTACAACGCCCGCACCGACTGTGCGACCACCTTCACGAATCGCAAAACGCAAGCCTTCATCCATCGCAATCGGGTTAAGCA
>JABMOK010000154.1 GCA_013204155.1 Pseudohongiella sp.
ATCAGAAGCCTCATGTGGCTACTTCCTGCACTGGAATACCCAGATATTCACATCGGGTTTCTAGGGGGATATTTGGATCAAGAAACGGGAGTCTGCTGCAAATTCACCGAGAGCAATAAAACACCGGATGAAATCAAGAATCATCCGTTGCTGGCGGGAGTCGATGTGCCCAATACCGGCGGCGTAGGCTGGTCGAATCAAATGGTCATGGGCGATCTTCTGGTGCAAACCCGAGCGCTGAGTGAAGGCATGGTGCAGTTTGTTCCCGATGCGCCATTGACCTTGAATGCGCGTGACAAGTTTAGTGGAGAAATAGTCGCCAGTGTTCCGCTGCCTGCGCCGGGCCAGTACGGAATGATGACCTACCTGCATCAGGGGAAGCAGTATATTGTGGTGCAGATTGGCAGTTCCAGAACTGACTTTCCAGCCGCCCTGGTAGCCTATAGATTGCCCCAGGAATGAGAGTAAAGGGTTTGTTCGGTGTGTCGGGGTATTGCTCCGACACCTTGCTCTACTGACCGCCCAGGGGGTATCAGGGGGTATCAGGGGAGTATCAGGGGTAATCCTGATAAATGTAGATTGACGCCTATTTCGCGGATTTCATTTTCATTTAGGCCTGATCAAATTTTCGCCAACAAGGTAAGCAATTAATGACAAGGAGCTACAAAAAGTAGTAAAACTACAAGAAAACAAGAATACAAAGAGGGTGTGATAAGGTTATGGCTTACGATAAAACCGATATGACCACACCACCGGATCTGACCAAGAGCCTAGGCACTGGGGCGGTTCCGGAGATTCTGCCTGTCTATCAGGACTTTCTTCCTCCCTGCAATCAGGGTTGTCCTGCAGGCGAGAACATCCAGGCCTGGCTGGATTTGGCTCAGGCCGGGCGGCATGAAGAAGCCTGGCAAGTCATCATGCGCGACAATCCCATGCCGGCTATTCATGGCCGCGCTTGTTACCACCCCTGTGAACCTGTTTGTAATCGCCAATCTGTAGACGGTGCCGTCAGCATTCATGCTGTCGAGCGATTTCTCGGTGATCGCGCGAATGAATTGGGCTGGATGCCGAAGTCCGACGCTCTCCCCAGCGGCCGCAAGGTGCTGATAATCGGTGCGGGTCCTGCCGGTCTGTCTGCGGCTTATCATCTGCGCCAGTTTGGTCATGAGGTTGAAATTCGAGAGGCGGGCGCCGAGGCCGGAGGCATGATGCGCTACGGGATTCCAGCCTATCGACTGCCGCGGAATATTCTCGACGCGGAGGTCCAGCGACTGGAGAAGATGGGGGGCAAGATCACCCTCAATCACAAGGTCGAAGATGCGGTAAAAGAAAAACAGCAAGGCGGCTTCGATGCCGTTTTTGTCTGTGTGGGAGCACATATCAGTAAGCGCACGGACATCCCCGCCCGTGATGCCAGCAAGGTACTGGACGCGGTGAGCTTCTTGCGTGGAATGGAGTCTGGCGAGCAACCGGTAATCGGCCGCCGCGTGGCGATTTACGGTGGCGGCAATACCGCCATGGATGCCGCGCGCACTGCCAAGCGTCTGGGGGCCACGGATGCGATGATTATCTATCGCCGCGATCGTGAACATATGCCCGCCCATGATTTCGAAGCCGTCGAGGCCGAAGAGGAGGGGGTAAAAATTAATTGGCTGAGTACCATTAAGGAAATGGATACCGATGCCACCACCATCACTATTGAGCGCATGGAGTTGGACGAAAACGGCCGGCCTCAACCTACCGGGGTGTTTGACACGCTGCAAGCCGATTCGCTGATCCTGGCGCTGGGGCAAGATATCGATTCCAATCTATTACAGGGCGCGAGTGGTGTTGAGCTGAAGCCGGATGGCAGTGTCAGTGTCGACGCAGGATTTATGACCGGTCATGAAGGCATATTTGCCGGCGGTGACATGGTGCCAGATGATCGGTCCATTACCATCGCTGTGGGTCATGGCAAGAAAGCGGCAAGGTATATCAATGCCTATTTGCTGCAATCGAGCTATGTGCCCCCCGACAAACACCCGCTGGTGGAGTACGAAAAATTGCAGCTGTGGTACAAAACCGATGCCGATCAATCGGTGCAGGCCACGCTGAAAATCGAAGATCGGGTCGGGGGCTTCGATGAAGTCATCAGTGGACTGACCGAGGAGCAGGCGGTATTTGAAGCCCAGCGATGTTATTCCTGTGGCAACTGCTTCGAATGCGACGGGTGTTACGGTGCCTGCCCCGAGTCCGCCGTTATCAAGCTTGGTACCGGTAATCGTTACAAATACAACTACGATCTCTGCATAGGCTGCCGCGCCTGCTTCTTACAGTGTCCCTGTCATGCGATCGAAATGGTGCCCGCCGATGATGCCCGCATTCTCGCCATCCGGGAGGAGTCAGCATGAATAAAGCCGTGGGATTAAAGCAGAAGGATGTGACAGCGAAGCAGACACAGAAAAAAGTCATCATCGACGGCAGTGAGGCGACAGTTCGAATTGCCTATAAAACCAACGAAATCTGCGCTATCTACCCGATAACACCCTCATCGGCGATGGCGGAATTGGCCGACGCCTGGTCAGCCGCGGGGGCGGAGAACATCTGGGGAAACGTGCCCAAGGTGGTGGAATTGCAGAGTGAGGGCGGCGCTGCCGGTACTGTACATGGTGCCTTGCAGACAGGCGCCCTGGGAACCACGTTTACTTCCTCCCAGGGATTGTTGCTGATGATCCCCAATATGTACAAAATTGCCGGCGAATTAACCTCGGTCGTGTTTCATGTCGCCGCGCGTTCGTTGGCGGCGCAAGGCCTGTCTATTTTTGGTGATCACCAGGATGTAATGGCCGTTCGCGCCACAGGATTTGCCCAACTGGCATCGAACTCTGTGTTGGAAACCCAGGACATGGCGCTTATCGCACAGGCGTCGACCCTGAAAGCGCGCGTGCCGTTTGTGCATTTTTTCGACGGCTTTCGAACCTCTCATGAAATTAACAAGATCGAATTGTTAGAAGACCAACAGATACGCGCAATGATTGATGACAAGGCGGTATGGGCACACCGATCCCGCGCATTAAATCCGGACCATCCGATGATGCGGGGTACGGCGCAAAATCCAGATACCTATTTTCAGTCTCGTGAAACCGTCAACCCTTTCTACGCCGCGGTGCCCGGCATCGTGCAGGGTGAAATGGATCGATTCGCGGGAATCGTTGGTCGCCAGTATAAGCTGTTCGATTATTACGGCGCGCCCGACGCCGAACGCGTCATCATTCTTATGGGCTCCGGCGTGCAAACCGCGAAAGCCATGAGCCGAATTTTGCTTGAGCAACAGCAGCAAAAGGTCGGCGTTTTGGCGGTGCGTTTGTTCCGGCCTTTTAGTACCGAACATTTCCTGGCGGCGTTGCCAGAGAGCGTACAAAACATTGCCGTGCTGGATCGCACCAAGGAGCCGGGTGCCACCGGCGAACCTCTATACCTGGATGTGGTCACCCAGCTTAGCCAGGCCTATGCGGCAGGACTGCGTCCCTCGATGCCAAAAATTATTGGTGGCCGCTACGGACTTTCCAGTAAAGAATTTACCCCGGGCATGGTGACGCGTATCTTTGAGGAATTGAGTAGTAGTAAACCCAAAAATGGTTTCACTATCGGCATCATCGATGATGTCAGTAATACCAGTCTGGAGTATGACCACGACCTGGATATTGAGCCGAAGTCGGTCAAACGCTGTCTGTTTTTTGGCGTCGGTGGAGACGGCACAGTAGGTGCCGCGAAAAACAATATTAAGATCATCGGCGATGAAGACGAATTCCAGGCCCAGGGATTCTTTGTCTACGATTCCAAGAAGGCCGGTTCACAAACTATTTCCCATCTGCGCTTTGGGCCCGATCCAATTGATTCACCCTGGCTAATCAAAAAAGCTAGTTTTATCGCCTGTCATAACTATCCGTATATGGCTACGGTGGACATGCTGCAGTATTTGGAGGAGGGGGGCACTTTTTTGCTCAATTCCCCGCACAAGCTTGACGATATCTGGCGCCGGATTCCGGCGAAAGTCCAGCAGCAGATGATCGACAAGAAAGTAAATTTCTACGCCATCAACGCGGCAAAAGTTGCTCGCGCCGCGGGTATGGGCCGGCCAGTTAATACGGTGATGCAGACTTGTTTCTTTGCCATTTCTGGTGTCTTGCCACGGGATCAGGCGATCGAAAAAATCAAGGCATCTGTTGAAAAAACCTATGCCCGTAAGGGGCCTGAAGTCGTGCAGAAAAATTTCGATGCGATCGATGCGGCGCTGAGAAATCTACAGCAAATTGAATTGCCCGAAAAAGCCGACGCGCAGCAAGCCATCGTGGAAGACTTGAACCCGGTGAAGGTGCCAAGCTTTGTTCGAGAAGTCACCATGGAGATGATGAAGGGCCGCGGTGATTTAATTCCGGTAAGCGCACTTCCCGCCGACGGGACTTACCCTACTGGTACCACCCGCTTCGACAAATCCAATCTGGCGCAGACACTTCCCATCTGGGAGCCTGACGCCTGCATTCAATGTGGCAACTGTGTCATGGTTTGCCCTCACGCCAGCATAAGAGCGAAGTTTTTTCACAAGGATACGCTGCTGGATGCGCCCGAGGGTTTCAAGAGTACGGGTGTCCAGTCGCGCGGTTTTCCAGAGACGCGTTATACGCTACAAGTTTATCCTGAGGATTGCACAGGTTGTGGTGTCTGCGTTGACGCTTGCCCGGTGCGTACCGAAACGCCAAATGGACCACGCGCGATTAATATGTTGCCGCACTACGAACACGTAAAGGCTGAAAAAGAATGGGTAAACTATTTCGATACCCTACCCTACAACGATCGCGCCAAAGTGGATTTCTCCAATGTGCGTGGCGTGCAGTTTTTGCAACCGTTGTTTGAATTTTCCAGTGCTTGTGCGGGTTGCGGTGAAACACCCTATCTAAGGTTAGTGACACAACTGTGCGGTGATCGTCTGATGGTGGCCAATGCCACCGGCTGCTCCTCGATTTTTGGCGGCAATCTGCCGACTACGCCCTGGTCAAAAAACAGTGACGGCCGGGGGCCAGCCTGGTCCAATTCATTGTTTGAAGACAATGCGGAATTTGGCTTTGGTTACCGCGTCACTGCCGACAAGCATCTGAAAATGGCGAAGACTGAACTGTTAGCACTGCAAGATGAACTCGGTGAGGATCTGGTCAAGCAAATAGCCGAGGCGCCACAAAAGCTGGAGTCGCAGATTTGTGCCCAGCGAGAACGTCTGGCCGTAGTAAAAGCCAAGCTGGAAAAAATGGATGATCCGCGGGCGGAGAATCTGCTCTCGCTGGTAGATCATCTGGTGCGTAGAAGCATCTGGATAATCGGCGGTGATGGCTGGGCCTACGATATCGGTGCCGGCGGTCTGGACCATGTTCTGGGCAGTGGTGTCGATGTCAATATTCTGGTGCTGGATACCGAGGTGTATTCCAACACCGGCGGCCAGCAATCCAAGTCTACCCCACTGGGCGCTATCGCGAAGTTTGCTTCCAGCGGCAAAGTAGTTTCCAAGAAAGATCTAGCTCTACAGGCAATATCCTACGGCAATGTGTATGTGGCCAGAGTAGCCTTGGGGGCAAATTCCCAGCAGACGCTGGAAGCCTTTCGAGAGGCAGAAGCCTATCCGGGAACCTCAATAATCATCGCCTTCAGCCCCTGTATTGCCCACGGCTATGACCTGGAAGACAGCTTAAAGCAGGAACAATTAGCCGTGCGCTCCGGTTACTGGCCGCTGATTCGCTATAACCCCGAACTCAGAAACAGCCATCGTAACCCCTTCATCCTGGATTCAACCCGACCCGATATCGCGTTCAAAGAGTATGCCTACAATGAGACTCGATTCAGCAGCATTGCCCGCACTAATCCCGAGGAGGGCGAGCGCTTGTCCAATCTGGCGCAGCAGATGATCGACCAGAAGTGGGGAATCTATGAAGGCATGGCCTCGGATAACTAGGGTCGGAGGAGTGCCTGGGCAAGTCTCTCCCCGGTTTTGCCCGATAGTTATTTTAGCCGGGTAAACTTCCTGACATTCTGCTCGGCGACTTCCGCCGCATACAGATTGCCGTCGTCATCCACGGTGATGCCCTCCGCATGGCTGGTCGTTCCCGTTGGATTTTGATTGGGATCGACAACGAAGCTAGTCACAAAGCCATCTTTGGCGCTGCCAATATAGAAACCGCGTTTCCAGCCAGGATTACGATTCGGTCCGGTGCCTGATTCTGAGTCGGCGGAATACAGGATGTCATTGTCATCGATGTAGAGATCACTGGGTCGGCCGAACTGGGTCCAGGTCTGAAGATGATTGCCTTGCTGATCAAATATTTGTAAACGGCTATTGGCACGATCGGCGACAAACAGTCGGCCCTGAGAGTCCATCGCCAGAGCATGGGGGACGCGGAATTCGCCGGCTTCGGCGCCAACTGAACCCCACTCCATTAAGTACTCACCCTCGCTGTTGAATTTAACGATGCGATTATCGGTGCTGGCATTGTGTCCATCGGCGACAAAGATGTCACCGTTGGGTGCTACCAGTACGTCATTGGGGGCATTGAATTCGTAATGTCCGCTACCTCGAACTCCGGTGGTTCCCAGACTCATTAGCCGTTCACCGTCGGGGCTGAATTTATGCACCTGGTTGCCTTTCGTCCCGTCGGCGGATACCGCGGCATCGGTAACCCAAAGATTCTGTTCAGCATCGACAAACATACCATGGGGCCAAACGAATAGGCCGGCGCCGAAACTCTTTAGCAGTTTGCCCTCGGTATCGACCAGTAAAATGGGATCGACATCGACCTGGTCTTCACAACTGCCGGGGCCCCGATTACCGCCACAGCGTTCCGCAATCCACAGCGTGTTATTGCCGGCATAGTGAATAGCACTCACCGAACCCCAGCTGCGGTCAGCGGGCAGCTTTACGAAGCTGCCCTCGCCACGTTGATAGCTATTGCCCTGACTGTAGCCGTTGAGCGGGAGCAGGACGAAGAGAAGACAAGTAATTAGGATGGGGGCATTGCCCTTATTATTTTTCATATTGCTCCTCGATAC
Source organism: Pseudohongiella sp. (assembly GCA_013204155.1). GTDB lineage: Bacteria > Pseudomonadota > Gammaproteobacteria > Pseudomonadales > Pseudohongiellaceae > UBA9145. Next base: position 7,072 of record JABMOK010000154.1, read on the forward strand.
CTCAAGTAGGAAATTACTGGCCCAAGCCTTGCGTATTAGTTCAAATATAAACGGCGGCTCTGCAACTGTGAAAGAAAGGCTTGACGCGATGTGCTCGCAAAAAAAAGGCCTCCACTAGTAGGTTGAGGCCTTCGTGCTCGATCTTCAGAACTATTCTTAATCTTCAGAACTATTTTTAATCTTCAGAACTATTCGTAATCTTCAGAACTATTATAGCTTCGCGAGTTCAGCCTTGGCTTCCGCGCTCGCCATATGATTAAACTCCATCACTATTTTCGCTAAAGCTTTGGCTTCCGCAGAGGCGCCGTCATAGCCGATTATTTGATCCATCGACGCTTTACCTTCAGCGGTCGCAGCATGCTGAATGCCGCCAACAGCGGTGGCTATCATTTGCATGCCTCTGCCGGAACTATCATCACTGGCAATGGCTGCCAGTTGAGCCTTTTGGGCATCGTTTGCAAAGTGGTTCATACCAGCGACTATGCCGGCAATGGTTTTTTGCGCGCTGGCCGCATCGGCCAAGGAGATTTGGGAAAAGAGGCCTATCAATGCGATGGCCGCTAATTTTTTTGTAATAGCTAATTTCATACCGTTATCCTCAAAAGTAAACAGGGCGATTATTGTCAATCGCCGTCAGTGTACATCAAATAGCCGCTCAGGGAATAACCCGGCGTGAAGGGACAGACCACGTTTATTAAAACGTGGTCTGTCCCGGTTTTATAGGGCATTCACATAAAGCCACTTGCCGTTTACGCGGATGAAGCGCGATATCTCGTGGTGTCGCCCGGAATTGCCATCGCCATCGATAAACCGCGCCTCGAACTCCACCACGCCCTCATCGCCGTTCTGACTAAAATCCAGAATCCTCAGACCCTGCCAGTCAAGGGTCCTTGCAGACAGCAACTCGGCGGTCAGTCCACCGGCGGCGACCGGGTGCCAGGTTTGCAGCAGATAGTCTCCATGATCACCCAGGGCAAAGGCACTGTAACGGGAGCGCATCAGCTGTTTTACGGTTTTGGCCGTGCGGCGGCAATTGAGAAATGGGCCGCAACAGGCGTCGTAGAGTTTGCCGGAGCTGCAGGGGCAGTGGATAGAGGGCATAGTGAGTTTGGTGTCCGTTGTTGGGGTGAGTTTGTTGAGCTAAGTTTGTTGAACTGGGTTTGTTGAGCTAATTTGTTAGCCTGAATTAGGCAGAGTTATTGTATTCGAGCCCGGTTTCAATCGGGTGAAAGAGTGGCTACAATAAATCCGTCCCTATTTACCCGGATAAGTCAGCTTTTGGCAAGTTTGATCAACCCCTTTACGGAGCGTTCCATGAACAAAGCAAGATCGCGATTTCTTCCAGCCCTTTCTCTGGTCTTTGCCTGCTCGTTCTCTGCAATTAGCTTTGCAGCCGAGGATTATGTGGCCCCCCGTACCGAGTGGGGACAACCGGATATACAAGGTGTCTGGAACTTTTCTTCCAATAGGCCGATGCAACGCCCGGAAAAGTTCGGTGAACGTCAGTTTCTCACCGCGGATGAGGTGAGAGAGATTGAGGTGCAACGGGCGGCGAGAGATGCTGGTTCCGATGCCGCTCTGGGCGGTGGCGGAGTTGATGAATCCTATAATGATTTCTGGATCGAGAATGCAGGCATTGGTGGCGACGTACGGACTTCACATATCGTGTATCCCACTAATGGCCAACTTCCGGCACTGGTAGAAGGCGCCATAGCGGGGCAAGGCGTCTACGGTGGGGAAACTACCGGCGAATCACGACCGGTGCGCATTTCCGCCGGCGGCATCGGCACCGACGGCCCGGAAGATCGCGGTCTCTCCGAGCGTTGCATCGTTGGCTTCAATGCCGGCCCTCCCTTTATTCCGAGCCTGTATAACAACAATGTGCAGATTTTTCAGAGTAAGAATACGGCGGTGATCATGACCGAAATGATTCACGATGCTCGCGTCGTGCCACTCGTCGCTTCCGCGAATATTGGGTCTACTCTCGATGCTGAACTCAGACTCTGGGCGGGTGATTCCCGCGGTTACTTCGATGGCGATACGCTGGTGGTTGAGACGCGTAATTTCAACGACCTGACCCCCAGCTTTGGCTCGGCCGGCACCTCCAAGGACAAACTTCTCATCGAGCGTTTTACCCGTGTCGGACCATATACCGTCGACTATGAATTCACCATCGATGATGCTTCAACCTTTACCGATAAATTCACCGCTATCGTGCCCATGACCAAGGTGGCCGGTCAGCTTTATGAATATGCTTGCCATGAGGGAAACTATGGCATGGTGAATATTTTACGCGGAGCTCGGGTGCAGGATGCGCTGGAGGATTCGGGACAATAAAGCAAACAATAAAATTCAGATTTATTGTTTGCTGGCAAATACAGTTTGAATCTGACGAAGCAGCGCCTCATTAGTGAAGGGTTTACTAATTATTGGTATAAACGGCGCATCGTCATCCTCTGGGTGAATTTCTCCATGGGTGTAGCCTGACATGAGAAGAATCGCCACGTCGGGGGAATGACTGTGCACTAATTTTGCGATCTCCGGGCCCTTAAGCTCTCCTGGCAAAATCACATCGGACAATAAAAAATCGACAGTCGGCTGCTGCTTGAGCAATTTCATAACGGCCCTTCCATCTTCTGCTTGCAGCACTTTAAAGCCTGCAAGTTTCAACATCCTGGCTGTCAATCTTCGGACCTCATGATTGTCTTCAACCAGTAACGCGGTCTTTCCTTGCCAATCAACAATTGTAGTGCTCTGCTTGATTGAGGATGGAACTGTTTGTTCCGATTGATCGCGAGGCAACAAAATAGTCACAGTCGTGCCCTTGTTTTGTTTCGATTGGATAGAAACGTGACCACCCGATTGTTTGACGAAACCGAACACCATACTCAGACCTAAACCCGTCCCGCGTCCTGTTTCTTTGGTGGTGAAGAATGGTTCAAACACTCTCTGTATAGCATCGGGTGGGATGCCTGTCCCGGTGTCAGTACAGGCCAACGAAACATAGTCCCCAGGGTCGAGATGAATAGATAGCGCATCGCCTTGAAGGATGGTCTTATTGGAATAGTCGATTGTTAAGGTCCCGCCCCCGGGCATTGCATCGCGCGAATTCAGCGCCAGGTTGAGGAGAGCGTTTTCTAGTTGGCCGGGGTCCACCCTGATGGGCCATAGATCGGCATCGATCCTGGTTTGAATCTCGATATCTTCGCTCAAACTTTGGCTTAACATCGAAGTCGTATGATTGATTGCTTCATTCAGTGAAACCGCTACAGGTTGCAAGGTTTGTTTGCGAGAAAAGGCAAGTAACTGGTGGGTTAGACCGGCTCCACGATCTGTTGCTTTTAAAATTGCCTCGATCAAGGGTCGCAAATCGCTGTTTTGATCCAACTCGGCCTCGATAATCTCTGCGCTGCCAAGAATAACCGAGAGAAGATTGTTGAAGTCGTGGGCTATCCCACCCGTCAGTTGTCCCACCGCTTCCATTTTTTGTGATTGGCGAAGTTGTTCTTCCAGCTTTTTTGTTTCAGTGATATCCAGTGCAGACAGATAGACGCATTTTAAGCCAGAGATCATTAAGATTTTGGCATCGAGGAGAACATCTCTGAACCCGCCTGAGCGTGCTTTTATAGCGAAGGGGAATTGAGAAAGTTTCCCATCGGCTACTAGACGCGACATAACGAACTGCCTGTTTTCAGGGCTGCCCCAGGTGTCTAAATCCAGTGCGGTGCTGGCGATTGCTTCCTCGCGAGTCCAGCCAGTGGATTTCTCCCAGGCCAGGTTAACGTCGATAAATTCGCCATTGTCGAATTTTGAGAGTGAACAAATATTGGCGCTGGCGTGAAAAGCAGTTTGGAAGCGTTCGTTCGATTGTTGCAACTCATCCAATATCTTATGACTCTCGGTCACATCGCGAGAGGTGATGACCACTCTGGTAGCAGATTGATCTTCAAAAAAGCGCGCTTGTACTTGTATGTATCGCCATTCGCCATTCTTGTGCAAGAATCTGAGTTCATGCCGCTCTTCGCGAGATTCTCTTTGTAATAATTTGCCCAGTTTAGCGCTGGTACTATCAATATCTTCGGGATGCACCAAGGCCAATACCTGTTGACCAAGAAGTTCTTCCTGGGTATAGCCGAAAGCGCGTTCGACGGACTGGTTCTGGTAAAGTATTGCGCCACTCTCATCCAGCAGGGTGATCACATCCATGGCGTTCTCAACCAGAACCTGGAAGAGATCAGCTGCGGGTTGCGTTACAAATTCAGTATTTTTATTCTTATCGGACATTTTCTACTTCTGATAGCGAGCAGCCATAAGTGCAGCTGTAGCTGGGGAGTGGAATAAACAGGCTTGGCGCAAAGATACAGCAGTTGCTTAATCAGGGTTGCTTAACCACAGTTGCTTAACCCAAAGCGAATCTTTTCGATTTTAACCGATTTTTCTGAAAAAGCATGTGAAACAGCACACAAACCGCGTTTAATTAACGGCAGGGAAACGGCCTGCTCTGCCTTTCCGGGGCTTTCAATTCTGCAGAATTTGTCCAAATTCTGCGACCCAAAGCAGCAACCTTTTCGCTCACTTGTGTATACTTGCTCGGATTTTAATCAAGTAGTGGAAAATCATGTCGGAAGAGATAGAAGATTGGGTTAAGCGGATTGGTGAAAGAGAGTTGCCTATTTTTAAATACACGGCGACTGCTATCGATCAAGGGGTGGAGAGTGAGGATACTTCCACCACCGAACTCGCCCAGATTATTTTGCACGACACCAGTTTAACCTCACGTATTTTGCGCCTGGCTAACAGTGTAATTTATAACCCGACCAACGTACCCATTAGTACCATCAGTCGTGCCATCTTGTTTATCGGTTTTGATATGGTGCGAAATATCAGTTTGTCTCTGGCAATCATAGACTCTCTGTTAAAGGCGCGTTCTCGTGAGCATGTCATGAAACTCATGGCCAAGTCCTTTCACGGTGCAGCATTGGCTCAGCAGCTGGCTAAACGTCGGGGCGATGATGCGACCGAAGAAGTGTTTATTGCCGCCTTGTTATCAAGTGTCGGCGAGATGGCATTCTGGTGTGTTGCCGAGGATGCCGGGGAGCGCATCTTGAAGCTGGCGGCGGAGGAAGGTTGTACAGCCAAAGCGGCTCAGGAAAAACTTCTGGGCTTTAACTTCGATCAGCTTACTCTCGCGCTCACCCGGAACTGGCGCATGAGTGATTTATTGCAGAGCAGCATTAATAATCCACAGCTTGCTAATCCCCGTATTCGAGACATTAATCTTAGCAAATCCCTGGCCGAATCAGCACCATCAGGTTGGGAGGGCAAAAATACCCAGGCGGCTATTAAAAAAATTGCGGAACATCTTAAGCTTAAAGAAAGCGAGACCCAGAGACTGGTTCGCCGACAGGCGAAAGAGGTGGCAGAAACGATTCGGGAATATGGCGCGGTTGAAATTCTTGGTTACCTTCCAGTTCACAGTGAATCAAAACTCGGCCAGGACGACGGCAGTGATGAATTCATTATCCATGCGTATCCGGAATCGGATCCCTTGCTGCAATTAGCTATTCTCAAGGATCTGGGGAGTGCATTGGAAACCGGTCCGACGCCGAATGTGATTCTGGAAATAATTCTGGAAGGTATTAACCGGGGTGTGGGCATGGATCGCTGTGTGTTCGCCTTGCTATCACAGGATAAAACGATGGTCACCGATAAGTATTCCATTAGCAGTAACAACGAGGGCTTCGCCAAGCCTTTCAAATTTTCGGTGACCGCGAATAATATATTCAGCAAAGCCCTTAAAGAAGGGCAGGCACTGTGGGTGCAGGATGCACAGGCCGAGCAGTATAAAAAATTGATCGATGCAGATGTTAGCAGAATTCTCGAAGCGGAGTCCTTCATGTTGTACCCGGTAGTTATCGATGGCAAACCTATTGGTTTGATTTATGCGGATCGTAAGCCGAGCGAGCGAGAAATTGATATGGATATGTTTGCTGCTTTCAAGCAATTTGGGCAGCAAGCCTGTTTGGCTATCGAGCATATTTCAAAACGCAGATAGCGAGGGGCTACACATAGGGGACAAAAAGGGGCGGATTTTTTTGAACTAGCCGCGCAGATAGTCGTCGCTGCCATCCATCTATCCAGTCGTCGCGGCGACCACATATCAAATCGTAAGGCCAATCACCCCTTTCTCTTGCAATGCTTTTATCGCCGCGGTATCCAGCCCCAGTTCATGCAGAATGCTTTCGTTCGCTTCGCCGAGATTTGGTGTAGGCAGGTCATCTGTTTGCGCAACCCCCTGCATAGTAAACGGCGATCGAATGCGGCGCATCGCGCCCTCCGTTGGATGTTGGTATTCCTCAAACAAGCCCACCGCCTGCAGATGTTCGTTGTTCAATAAATCATCCAGTCGATTGACCCGGGTGTGAGGAATGTCGGTTGTCGCTAACAGCTCACACCATTGATCGGTGGTTTTGCTTGGCGCAAGCTCAAGAAGTTTCTTATACAGTTCATCGATGTTCTCACTGCGTTTTACCGGGTCGGTGACGATTTCCATTTCGGCGAGTTCCGGATGACCGACTAAATTGAAAAACTCAATCCAGTGTTTGGTGCTATAGGGCAGCAGCCCGAGAAATCCATCCTTGGTTGGATAGGGTCGGCGATAGGGAGAATTCATTCGCTGGTAGCCGGTGCCTCCTTCGCTGGGAACAAAACTCAGGTTGGAAAATTGCTCGATCATAATAAACGACACCAGCCCTTCAAACATGGGTACCTCTATGAAGCAGCCTTTGCCGCTGCGAAACTTTTGCATCAAGCCTCCCATCACCGCCAGGGCCAGTTGTTGTGCAACCACTTTGTCGGCAATGATAGTGGGCGCGTAGCGTGGATTTCCCTCGGCGTCGGCATTCATGTGGGCAAAGCCGGAAGCCGCCTGAATAATGTCGTCGTAAGCCGGTGCGTCGGCAAGCGGCCCCGCTTCGCCAAAGCCCTGCGCCGCGCAATAAACAATCTCGGCGTTGTGCGCCTTGATCTGGTCATAACCGATGCCCAGTTTTATCGCCGTTTTGTTGCGCATATTGTGCACCAGAACATCGGCGGTTTTTACCAGTTGGTAGAACAGTTGCCTGCCTTCTTCGGTTTTTAGATTAAGTGTCAGGGAACGCTTATTGCGATTGCTGTTGACAAACCCCGCGCCCATTTTTTCCGACCGTCCCGGCCGCACGGTGCGAAACAAATCTCCGTCGAGGCTTTCGATCTTGATAACGTCGGCGCCAAAGTCGCCCAACATCTGCGTCGCATAGGGGCCGAGCACAATCGTGCTCAAGTCCAGTACCCTGACACCCTTTAATATGGCAAACATACACTTCTTCCTCTCAACAACGGGTGATAATCGACCGTCTCTATTTATTGCTGTACCCCGCCGCCCCGGAACTGCAAAACACAATTACGTTTGCCGTTCGCTGAGGCATCGCCCATGCTGCCCATGGGTATCCGGGGGATGAATTTGGCACAGTGCTCGCCCGCTGACAAATCAGCTTTGTCTGCCGGGCTATCTAGTGGGCATTATGACATCTCTCAGGATTACATCGAATAGGCAATGACAGCCTGAGCAAAGCACACCCACTCCGCCAAAAGCCCGAATAATCTTGCAAAACTGTGGTCGGCCCCCTTTTATTTATGTTATCAATCACCCCACGTCATCTTGAAGGAATAAACTATGCAAACCCCCACGGCGCGCCATTGTTATCTCGTCACCCTCTCGATTGCCTTTGTGGCGCTCGTGTCGACGGCTCAATCTCAATCTCAAGCCCAATCTCAAGCCCAATCGCCCTCATTACTGGATGACTACACACCGGTATCGCTGGCGGACCTGAGGGAGCCAGCAGAAAATGACTGGCTGATGTGGCGTCGCACGGCGAACCATTGGGGCTACAGTCCTCTCGATCAAATCAACAAGAATAATGTGGACAGCCTGCGTCTGGCCTGGGCCTGGACCATGGAGCCGGGCAGGCAGGAAACCACTCCGCTCGTGCATGATGGCGTCATGTTCCTGCCTCAGGCCTGCGACTTTATCGAGGCGGTGGATGCGACCGATGGTAGCCCGCTTTGGGAATATCGCCGACCACAGGTTGAGCATGCGGCGACTCTGGCTTGTGCCAATCGCAATGCCACGCTGTATAAAGATCAGCTAATTATTGCCACCCATGATGCTTATCTGGTTTCCCTCGACGCCCGCAGTGGCGAAGTCACCTGGGAGCGGCAAATTGGCGACTGGACCATTGGTCAACATTATTCTGGTGGGCCGCAGGTATTCGACGGCAAGATTATCGCTGGCATGTCGGGCTGCTATTACATTAATACCGGTTGCTGGATTACTGCCCACGACGCCGACACCGGGGAAGAGTTGTGGCGCACTAACACGGTACCGAAGATCGGTGAGCCCGGCGGTGAAACCTGGGGCGACCTGCCCAACGAAGAACGTCGTGGTGGCTCGGCATGGATGCCAGCCAGTTACGATGCCGAACTGAATCTGATTTTCATCGGCGTGGCAGTGCCCATCCCCTGGGGTTCAATCCAGCGAGATACCCGCGGTGGTGACGTGTTGTATACCAACTCCACGCTGGCGCTGAATGCCGATACTGGCGAAATCGCCTGGTACTTTCAACATATTCCCGGCGGCAACTGGGATCAGGATCATCCCTTCGAGCGCCTGATAGTGGAAACCGAAGTTACCCCCGACGCCGATGCCGTGTCCTGGATCAATCCAGACATCGCTTCCAGCGAACGCCGCAAAGTGATCACTGGCATTCCCGGCAAACCGGGCATCGTCTGGACCCTGGATGCCGCCACCGGTGAATTCCTCTGGGCAACCGAGACCAATTTCCAGAACGTCATCATCGGTGTCGATATCGAAGGACGCAAAGGCATTACCAATCCCGACATCGACATCACCGAGATTCGACAGCGGAAACTGGTATGCCCCACTACTACCGGCGGCATTAACTGGAACTCCGTAGGCTATTCGCCGCAGACAAATTCCCTGTATGCGCCGACCAATAATACCTGCATGACCTTCTACCTGAACGCGGTGAATCCAACGCTGGGGGGTTACCATAGTTCCGCCACCTCCCTGATGGATCTGCCACCGGACAGCGACGGATTGGTGGGCATGCTGACCTCGGTGGATGTCGCTACCGGCGAGGCACGCTGGACTCACCGACAACGGGCCGGTATGGGCGGCTCGGTATTAACCACGGCCGGCGGCCTGGTCTTTGTGTCAGATGATGCCAGACGATTTCGCGCCTTCGATGCGGACAGCGGTGAAATTCTCTGGGAGCAAATTCTTAACTCTTCGGCCGGTGGTTTTCCGGTGACCTACAGTGTGGACGGTGTGCAATACCTCGCCATCGCGGCCGGCGGGGGTATTAACTACCGCAACCTGACGCCGGAGATCCGCCAGCGCCAGGGTGGCAATACCTTGTTTGTATTTCGGCTACCCTAAGAACCTAAGAACCTAAGAACCCAAGAACCCAAGAACCCAAGAACCCAA
>JABMOK010000014.1 GCA_013204155.1 Pseudohongiella sp.
GGATGGCCTTGATCTAAGACCATGGTGGCCGCTTCGCGCTTGAACTCACGGCTAAACGTGCGTCTTTTCCTCATAGTGAACACTCCTTTCGAGTGGTAGATTACCACTTAGTTGAGTGTCCAGCTTTAGTAGACCACTACAGATAGAGTAATTGTTTTGACGAGGAGATTATCTGCGGCCTGTATAAAGTTAAGATTAAGAGAAAGTTAAATATTATTAATTAATGGTAAAACTGTGTGGGCTAGAGATGGCGGAAATAAAGGGGGAGGGCTTCTCAGTAGCGGGCTTACTTAACAGCAGAGACAGGAATCTAGCTATTCTCAGAGAAATTTTCCAACGGCAGGGCAACAATAAAAGTCGAGCCCTTTGCCAGCTGGCTCTCAACAGAGACGGTGCCGCCGTGTTGCTCGGCAATATTATTGACAATGGACAGGCCCAAACCTGTGCCACCCAATTCTCTCGAGCGAGCCTTATCGACGCGGTAAAAGCGCTCGAAGATGCGTTGTTGAAGTTGAGGACTTATCCCTATACCTGAATCTTTGACTGTTAGCAGTGCCTGACCTTCTTTACGGCATAAGCTAACCTTAATAGAGCCTTTGGTATTAGTATACTTGGTGGCATTGTCTACGAGGTTATCAACTAACTGGCTAATAGCCTGATTATCGCCATTGATCATGATGGCGTCATTCGGTAGTTCCAGCGCAAGATCCAGCTGCTTCTCGAGGCAAATAGCCTTGCAGGCCACCGCGGAGCGACGCACCAATTCTACCAGATCAAACACATGAAAACTTTTCTCCTGATGGTCGGACTCCAGGCGAGAAATTGTCATCAGATCAGTAACCAGAGATGACAGGCGCAGGCTCTGTGCATGAACTCTCTCGATAAAGTCATGGCGGATATTTTCTGGCATGTCAGCGTCATCGAGTATGGTTTCTGTCAATCCGCGGATAGCGGTGATGGGTGTTTTCAATTCGTGAGAGGCATTGGCGACGAAGTCACGCCTTATACGTTCCAGATGATCCAGCTCAGAGATGTTATGTAAAACGATAACGGCACCGATAGACTCCTGTTTCTCGTTTTGCAGCGCTGCCGCATAGATATCTACCACCAGATCATCTTCCTCGGTGGAGCGGCGCATCTGCGCTTTTACTACTTCTCGAGTTTCCAGCGCCTGTTCCAACGCATTGATAATTTCTGTGACTCGAACCTGTTCCCAGATAGGCTGATTAATACAGTTAGTCACGGACAGCCCTAGCAAATCCGCTGCAACTTGATTGATATGGATGATTTTCTGCTGCTGGTCCACATCAATTACACCCTCAACCATGCCGGCAAATATATTGCTTAAGCGATTATGATCCAGCGTTATCTCCGTCATACGTTGCGCAGAACTTCTGGCCATACGATTAAAAGCCGCGGCTAACTGGCCTATTTCATCCTGCCGATCAACCGTTATACGGCGCTCATAGTCACCCTGGGAAATTGCTTCCGCCGCTTCAGTCATTTTCAGCAAGGGATCAGTAAAACGTTTGGCAAAATAAAATCCTAATATCAGCGCGGCTAAAGCCACAATACCTGCGCTTAACAAAACAATAAGACGTAATTGCGCCAGTCGATTGTCAATTGTGGCCAGAGGCAGGGAGACACGGACGAAACCCAGGGTTTGTTGGTTGTTGGTAACCGCTACCGCGCGATACATCATCTGCTGCTGCAGTGTCTGACTATAGCGGGACGCAATGCCAGCGCCAGTTTCCAGCGCATCGATTATCTCGGGACGCTGGCGGTGGTTATCCATAGATTGGGGTAGTTCTCTGGAATCTGCTATGACACGGCCGTCAGTCGCGATAACCGTTAATCGACTCTCGGTGCTCACGCCGAGTTCAACCAGCATCGCCTGCAGGGCACTGCTATTAGAGTCTGGCGAGGGAGCCAGCAGTGAATCTTTGGCTATTGCCGCTAACAGTTCAGAGCTCACCGCCAGGGAGTGTTGAATTTCCTCCAGAGAGTTCGCCGCAAGCTGACGACTCAACTGAATGCCCACAACCAGCGTCGAGATAAGAATGATGGCAACATAGCCGGTGTAGAGCCGCCAGAGCAGCTTGGAACGAAACATTGTGTATTATAAATCCTGGAGTTGTTTGGACTGAACCACCGAATGAATAAGGAAATTTGCAGGCTTAGTTTAGATCTTTAAAACGATAACCGACACCCCGAATAGTCTCGATAAAATACTGATCGGGGTCAATCTTCTTACGAATGGCACGAATATGCACATCGATATTTCTGTCAACGACTACCACGTCATTGCCAAAGGCTTGATCCAGGAGTTGTTCTCGGGAAAATACCCGGCCGGGATGGCTGGCCAAATAATACAGTAGTCGAAACTCTGTTGCTGTCAGCCGGGCTTCTACTTCACCGATTGATACCTTGTGTTTGCTGGCATCGATAATTAACTGTTCGATTTCTATAATTTGCTGCGGCTCGCTGTGGTTTTCCCGATCCACCCGTCGCAGCACCGCTTTGACCCGCGCAATCAATTCCTTCGGGCTAAAAGGTTTGGCGATATAGTCATCGGCGCCAATGCCCAGGCCCAATACCACGTCGCTTTCCTCGCCTTTTGCGGTAACCATAATGACCGGAATAGGCTTGGTGGCACTATTACTCTTCAGGTGACGGCACACATCCAGACCATCCATGCCGGGAAGCATTAGATCGAGCAGTACCAGATCAGGCTTGATCCGCTGAATCAACTCCAGACACAGAGCGCCATTTTGAGCGCTAGCCACGGCGAAGCCTTCGCGCTTCAGGTTGTAGCTCAGCACATCCAGTATGTCAGGCTCATCTTCAACGATGACTATTTGTTTTTGCGACACAGTTATGGATTGACTCATTGTTAAAAGCGCAAGCCTAGCATGCCTTTATTAAGAATGGGTTAAGAGAAAGGGGCTGGCTCGGAAATCGGGGTATTGCCAGCGAGGGCGGCGATTGTGTTTGAGAAAGCAAGCCTTACGCTTCCCACGTGTTAGCGACTCTTTTTACGATTTATCCTCTCAACCCTTTACGTTCGAGCCTATCACCGATATTCTTTGCGGCTTTGACTTTTGGCCGGAAATGGTTGAATTTTTGGGTCATGCAACGAGAGCACTCTAATGACAGTATTGAATAAATCCCTTGCTTCACTAATCCTCACGGCCGGTCTTTTGACAAGTATTAGTGCCTCTGCCACGAATGGGTATTTTACCCACGGTGTCGGCGGCAAAATGAAGGGCATGGCCGGAGCCGGCATGGGTTCGAACGCAGACATGGGTCCGATCGTTGTCGCCAACAACCCGGCACTCGCCGTGTTCGCCGGAGACAATCTGGAACTTGGCCTGGCTTTCTTTAGCCCATTTCGCAGCTACACCGCGTCATCCAGTCTCGCCAACGGACAGGGTGGTGCATTTACGGTGGGTGCGGGGGAGTTCAAGAGCAGCCGCAATTTGTTCGCGGTTCCCTATGTGGCGAAGAACTGGGTATGGGAAGATGGTCGCGCGATTACGCTGTCTGCCTATGGTCGCGGTGGCATGAATACCGATTGGGATAGCAACGCGGCATTTGCCAGCTTTGACCCGGATGGTCCTGGCCCGGCTTCCACCTCTGACTTTCCTGGTCCGTTTGGTGGTGGCGATGCGGGTGTAGATCTTTCCCAACTGTTTGTTTCACTCAATTACGCGAGCAAAGTTTCTGAGCGCTTTGCCTGGGGAATTAGTCCCATCCTGGCGCTACAGGCTATTGAGGTGCAAGGCATAGGTGCTTTTGCGCCCTATACCAAAACCTTCGCCCAGAGCGGCGGGACCGAAATGCCGGTGAGTCTTACGGATAACGGCCATGACACGTCCGTGGGTTTGGGCCTTGCGCTTGGTTTCTGGCTCGGAATATCTGACTCCCTCAGCGCCGGTCTGTCCTATCAGACCCGTATGGAAACCTCAGAGTTTGATGACTATTCCGATTTGTTCGCGCGTAGTGGTGCCTTCGATATACCTGCCAGCATCAGGGCCGGACTATCTTATTTAGTGAGTGACAATCTGCGCCTGAATCTGGATGTAGAACACACTCAGTATGCTGAAATCGACTCCGTCGGCAATCCCATGGCATTAATTGCCGGCTGCCCCAGCGCAGGCTTGGGAGGAACAAACCTGGCAAACTGCCTTGGTGGTCATGATGGCGCCGGCTTTGGTTGGCTGGATATGACGAACTACAAAATTGGTGCAGAGAGGCAGGCAGGTGATGGTTCGGTTTGGCGTCTGGGCTATAGCTATGGCGAGCAGCCAATTAGGGGGAAGGATGCCCTGTTTAACATATTGGCTCCCGGCATTATGGAGAAGCACTTTACAGCGGGCTTGACTAAACAGTTAAGCAGCGGGAAAGAATGGACTATCGCCTTGATGTTCTCTCCGGAGAAAAAAATGAGAGGGAAAAATTTATTCGATCCCACGCAATCTCTTGAGCTAAAAATGTACGAATTTGAGATTGAATTTTCTTTGCAGTTCTAAATTGGATATCTAAATTGGATATCTAAATTGGATATCTAAATTGGATATCTAAATTGGATATCTAAATTGGAAAAGAGGGGAGTGTCGGTTAAAGCAGCGACACTCCATGCTAACCCCGCCTATCCTGTTTGTTGCGTTGAAAACTGGAAGGCAAGATTATGGCAAGCAGGGAAGATCACTCGAGTATCATTGCCAAGGCTGACATCGAGGTGAGGGATAGATTCGAAGCGCTGAAGCTTGAAAAATTCCGCAAGCTGGTGCGTCATGCCAATCAAAAAGCGCCGTATTACACCCGGCTCATCAAACAACGCGGCATAAACGTGGAAACCTGTACGCCGGCAGATTTTCCGGTACTCACTAAAGCCATGCTGATGGCAAACTTCGATGACATCGTCACCGATCCTCGCCTCAGTAAACAGCTTGTCGCCGATTTTCTGACCCAATCCTCGGACCCGAAAGACTTGCTGTTCAAGCAATATACCGTAATGCACACCTCGGGCACCTCCGGTGAGGTGGGCTATTTTCTCACCAAGGCGGCCGATCAGCGGCGTAGCTTCTCGGGCATGTTACGCCAGCGAAAGACCATGAACCGGGGAGCACGGCGCTGGCCTATAAAGGGGATTCGAAGACTGCGGATGGCTTTCTATGGGGCAACCGGAGGCCACTATGCAGGCGTCACTATGGTTGCCAGAATGCAGCGCGGTATTGCCAGGCTGTTGCTTAAGGCCGAGGCGTTTGAGGTCAATTCACCGCTGCCTTCGATTGTAGATCAGCTGAATGTTTTTCAGCCGGATTTTCTTTTTGGCTACACCACAGCATTAAAAATTCTGGGCGAGCAACAGCGACAGGGAATCTTGAATATCACTCCGGTTACGATTGCTGCAACCGGTGAAATGGTTACCAAGGAGGACGTCAAGTTTCTTTCTGAATCATTCGGTGCTGTACCAGTCCACAATATTTATGCTTGCACTGAACATATGTCGATGGGCTTTGCCAATCCCGATCATCAGACGATGACACTTACGGATAGTAATTTGATATTCGAATTCTTTGATGATCATTCAATAGTCACCAACCTGTACAATTATACGATGCCACTGATTCGTTATCGGATGTCAGATATTCTCAGGCCGGTAAGCAGCAAGGGCGCACATCCTATAGTTATAGAAAGCCTGGTGGGTCGTTGCGAGCAAATGCCGGCCTTCATTAATTCAAGGGGTGAGACTGACTTTATCAGCCCCCATACAATCAATGAGATATTTGTAAAGGGGGTTACTCGATTCCAGATGCAGATTATCGGCGAAACTTCTTTCCGTTTTCCTATCTGCGTGGAGACAACGCTGTCTTCCGAAGAGAGGTCTACAGCCGTAATAGCCGTTGAGCAACGCCTGCGCGAAATCCTGTTACAGAAAGGCTTGAGCAATGTGACATTTGAAGTGCCAATCGTCGAAGAAATTCCGCTCAATCAACGCACCAGAAAATTCCAGTTGATAGTCGATAACAAAAGTCAAATGGACTCAGAGTAAATGGCCAATAGTTGCAGAAACTGTGGATAATTGATCTCCTGGAAACTAAACACTAGTTCCAGAATTGTTAAAATGCAAGGTCTGCTTCCCCGGTCAACGCTCCATCTGCAACAATAATTTACTCATCTTTAATAGTAAAAAGAGCTATTGTTTTTTAGCAAGGTGCCGATTATCCGTTATCATTGCGGGCAGATGGTGAGCTCTATCTTGAAATTGGAAAACCTTTTTTAGTAGATGTGGCGATGATGAACCTGAAAAAACAATTGGGCTTCACCCTGATCGAATTGATGTTAGTGGTCGCGCTACTTGGTATTCTCGCGTCGGTGGCACTGCCCAACTATGCCAGATACCGAAACAGGGCGGCTTTCTCCGAGGCTCTCCTCGTCGTTAGTGCGTGGAAAAGTGCCATCGTTGTTGCGGTTGAACTAGGGAGAGTTACCGCCTTCAACGATATCAGGGAAGGTATAAATGGCATTCCCGATAAACAGTTTAGAGATCCCGCTACACACGGAGTAAGTGTCAT
Organism: Pseudohongiella sp.; assembly: GCA_013204155.1. Lineage (GTDB taxonomy): Bacteria > Pseudomonadota > Gammaproteobacteria > Pseudomonadales > Pseudohongiellaceae > UBA9145. Next base: position 6,582 of record JABMOK010000014.1, read on the forward strand.
CAATGGAGAGATCAAGGTCAGCTGGCGTCGAGATCAGTCAGCATTGGATAACGTAAATTATACACTGACTCCACAAAACCTCACGCCACCTATTCAATGGATTGAGGGTGGAACTTGTAAGGACAAGGGCTTTTGTTGAGAGCCTGTAGTTGAGAGCTTATAGTTGAGAGCTTGTAGTTGAATGTTTACTGTCGAGATCGGTCGATGACACGGTTGCTAATCGTCGCTATCGATTCCCAGCCAGCTTTGCGCAAATCCATTTGCGCATTGCTTACTTCCCTGTCGGCAGACTCATAGCTAACGACTTCCAGTTGCTGATCCTGTTCGAAACGGATTTCCACCGATCTTTCCACGCCGCGTTGAAGATAACGAATCGTCGCCGTGTCGCTCGGCTGATAGCGTTCGATCGCATCGGTCCACTGGGCCTGACTTTCTATAGACAGACGATCAAGCGCCAGAATCTGGTCGCCGCGATCGAGTCCTGCTCGATACAAGGGACTGTCAATTAGCGTGTTGTCCTTGATCAGTGCCACTTTGCCTTCGAATTCCAGTACAGCCCATCCCTCAACTGTTTTTAGCTGTGATAACATCTCCGCCCATACTATCGGGAGTTGCGGTCTCAGGATGCCAATGGGAAGCAACTCAGACCCCTTTATTCAAGGCCCCAATGAAGAAAATACTGCTGCTGTGCACCGGCAACTCCTGCCGTTCGATTATCGCCGAAGCGCTGATTAACCAGCTGGGTGCGGGGACTATCCTTGCCTGCAGTGCCGGCAGCAAGCCCACGGGGTTCGTGCACCCACGCGCCATCGCCTCGCTCAAGCGTAACGGCATCGCTTGTGCGGAGCCCCGCAGCAAGAGCTGGGATGAATTTGTCGGCTCAAGTTTTGATCTGCTGCTTACTGTCTGTGACAACGCGGCCAATGAAACCTGCCCCAACTTTCAGGGCGAGCTTAAGAAACTGCATTGGAGTATTCCCGATCCTGCGCAGGCAGAAGGTGTGGATGAGGTAGTCGACCAGGCATTTGATGATGTTTTGCAGAGGCTAAGGGAGAGAATCGAGAAAGAGTTATTGTAGCTGTTGGTGTTGGTGTAGTTGTAGTTATAGTTATAGTTATAGGTATAGTTATAGGTATAGGTATAGTACTGCCATAACTGTGATGGGTATTGTTGAGGCTGCCGTTGAAATTCTTGTTTTAAGCAGAGAGTTAGGTAAAGGGTTAGGTAAAGAGTTAGGTAAAGAGTTAAGTAAAGAGACAGGAAATCAGAGTGAAGCCACGGTATTTTTACTCTGATCCTAAAACTGGTTATCATCCCCAAACAAATTCTTCCCGAGAGAAGTGGCTGATCTTCAATGCACACATCGCTGTTAACAGAAGACGTCACTGCAAACCTTTATCTGCCTCTGGCTGCAAGATTGCGACCTCTTAGCCTGCAGGAATTTGTTGGTCAGGCGCATTTGCTTAGTCCCGGTAAGTCGATTTTCGAAGCCATTCAGAACAAGCTACCGCACTCGATGATTCTATGGGGGCCGCCCGGCGTGGGTAAGACCACGCTGGCGAAGCTTCTCGCCGCCGCGTGTGATTGCCACTTCGAATCCATGTCGGCGGTACTCGATGGCGTCAAAGAGATTCGCGCCACTATCGAGCGTGCACGCTACCATCAATCCACGGGTTCTCGACAGACGATCCTTTTTGTCGATGAGGTGCATCGATTCAATAAGGCGCAGCAGGATGCATTTTTGCCACATATAGAGAATGGCACGGTGTTGTTCATCGGCGCCACCACGGAAAACCCCTCTTTCGAATTGAACAACGCCTTGTTGTCCCGAACTCGCGTGTATTTGTTAAAGCCCTTGCTGGAAAGCGATCTGCAGGGTGTGATCGAAAATGCCCTGCGTGACAAGGCCAGAGGCTTGGGGGATCTCAACATAAGTCTGAGTGCAGGGCAAAAACAGATGTTGGCCAGGGCGGGGGACGGTGATGCACGGCGGGCACTGAACTATCTGGAAGTGCTCAGCGATATGGCCGAGCTTAAAGAGGGCGTTCGAATTATTTCGGATCAACATATAGCACAGGTCCTGGAAGAGGGCAGCCGCCGTTTCGATAAAGGGGGAGATAGTTTTTATGAACAAATTTCCGCTCTACACAAGGCGGTGCGTGGCTCATCGCCAGACGCCGCGCTGTATTGGCTGAGCAGAATGCTGGATGGAGGTTGTGATCCGATCTATTTGGCCCGTCGCCTGGTGAGAATGGCTTCGGAAGATATCGGCCTGGCCGATCCCAGAGCCCTGCAGCTGACACTGAATTGTTGGGATACCTATACACGACTCGGCAGTCCGGAAGGGGAGTTGGCACTGGCGCAGGCGGTGGTTTATCTGGCGAGTGCGCCGAAGAGCAATGCCGTTTATGAGGCATTCAATTCAGCGCGAAATGCGGTGCTGGACAATGGCAGTCTGGAAGTTCCCCTGCATCTGCGTAATGCCAGCACTTCATTGACTAAGCAACTGGGATACGGTGAAGACTATCGCTATGCCCACGATGAAGAAAACGCGTTTGCCGCAGGAGAAAATTATTTACCCCCATCGATTCAAGACCAGCGCTTCTATTTTCCCAGGAGCAGCGGTCTGGAAATTCATATTAAGGAAAAAATGGAGCAGTTGAGAAAGTTAAATGAACAAGCCGGGAACAAACGATATAAGGAGGATAAATAGCGCTTACCCGGCAATGTAAGCAAGCGGTATTCGGTGTTATCTTATTATCTTATTAGTGTCCCCTACTCGCTGTCTGCTATCTGAGGGCGCCATGGAGTCAAATGAAATTTTTGCAGCTAATAATTCTCCTGGTTTTCTTGACTGGCTGCGACTCCAAGCCTGAAGTTGAAAATTCCGCGGGAGTAAATTCAGGGCTAGTAAATTCAGGGGTGGTAAATTCAGGGGTGGTAAATTTAGAGGTAACAAATTCTGCAGTAATAGACTCTGCAGCGCGGCCTAGTGAAAGCGCTGTGAAGATGGGCAGTTTCCGCATGGGCAATAATGAAATACGGGAAGAAATGATAGCGGAGTTTGTAAAGCAGGGTATTCAACACTGGGTCAACGATGACAAGATAATTAGTTATCTGTTGTCTGACGGAGAAAAAATCGACCTGATAGGCAATGAAATAATACTCAGTTATATCAGCAGAAATTAGACCGGCGGCGGGCTCGCGAATAATCAATTCAGCTATCGACGTAAAGGCACGCTGGTTCCAGTCCTGTAAAAGCGCAATAGCCCGCCTGGTTTATTGACTCTTTCAGTCGCAAGTTCCCTCCGCTAAAGGCCCATCATTCCTGTATTTCTGCGCTGATTCTGTTTATTTACACGGCACGAGACTCGGGCTAGTATAGGCGCTCGAATGGCAGTTGAGTTTGTTGTCAGTAGCGGCGGCGCGTACGCGTTTGTTCGCCCGTGTACATGGAGTATTGAATGAAGGTATCGGTCGCTGTTCTCACCCCAATTTTGGCGCTGCTGCTTGCAGCCTCGCCGGTCGTCGCGCAGCAATTGCCGCGACTGTCCAACGGAAAACCCGACATGAGTGGCATCTGGCAGGTGTTGAACGAGGCCAACTACGACCTCGAGCCACACATCGCCCGTCACTCCCTGCAGATGCGCGAAGGGCCGGTGAATCCGCTGCCAGCGATTCCGACCTTGCGCCTCGGTGCGGTCGGTGCCGTGCCGGGCAGCCTGGGAAACATCGTCGGCGGTGGCAAAATCCCTTACACGCCCGAAGCACGTGCACTCAAGGAAGCCAACAGAGAGAGCTGGATCGACCGCGATCCCGAGGTAAAGTGCTATATGCCGGGCGTGCCGCGCGCCACTTATATGCCGATGCCATTCCAGATCGTGCAGAGCGAAAATGATTTCTTTATCGCCTACCAGTTCGCCAGCGCGGTGCGTGATATCTATATGGATAACCCGGGTCCGTCACAGGTGGACTCCTGGATGGGCTGGTCCGTGGGCAACTTCGAAGGTGACACGCTGGTGGTTGACGTGACCGGGATCTCCGACGCTACCTGGTTTGATCGGGCGGGCAGCCATCACAGCTACCAACTCCACGTGGTGGAGCGTTACACCATGATAGACAAAGATCATATCGACTACGAGGCGACGATCGAGGATCCGCTGGTGCTGACTGAACCCTTCACCATCAAGATGCCGATCTATCGCCGGATTGAGGAAAACGCCCGACTGATGGATTTTCGGTGCGTCGAGTTTGTTGAAGAGCTAATGTATGGCGAATCGCGCAGATATCCGCTGCCGCGTTAATCGAATGAGTTCGAGGAGATTGAAAATGCGCTATCAAATCAAGATGGTTCTCGGTGTACTGGCATTCGGTCTGGGACTGGCGCCGCTGGCTATGGCACAGGATGGGGGCATGCGCCGCACGCCCAGCGGTCATCCGGATCTTTCCGGAACTTACGACGTGTCGACGCTGACACCTATGCAGCGGCCGAGGGAATACGGGGACAAGATGTTCCTGACCAACGATGAGGCGGCCGTGATCGCCGCCCAGGCGCTGCAGCGCAGTACCGAGCGTCAACAGGACAGTGATCCCAACCGAACGGCTCCGCCACAAGGCGGCGATGGTTCCACCGGCGCTTCGGGTAATGTTGGAGGCTATAACACCTTCTGGACCGATGCGGGCACCAGTGCCTTTCAGATCGATGGTCAGTGGCGGACTTCGATACTTATCGATCCGCCGAACGGCCAATTTCCAGCGGTAACCGACGAACGTCGCGCCGCACGTCGTGAAGCACTTGGATCCGGCGAAGCGGCACCTCGGCGAGAGGGAGGGGCAAACGATGGCACGGCCTACTGGCTGGATGCCGGGCTGGACGCGCCAGGGCCCTATGACAATCCGGAGCAGCGACCCTTTGCGGAACGCTGCCTGCTGTCGTTCAGTTCAACCGGAGGTCCACCGATGATGCCGGCGCTGTACAATAACCATAAACGGATTGTGCAGAGCGAGGACACTGTAGTGATCCAGATCGAGATGGTGCACGAAGCGAGGGTTATCAGGATGAATGCCGAGCACGATCCGGCGGAGATCCAGAAATGGCTGGGTGATTCCATCGGCTGGTGGGAAGGCGACACCCTGGTTGTGGAGACCACGAATTTCCGTGACACACCGGCCTATTCGCAAGGCTCGAAGAATATGAAAGTGACAGAGCGATTCCGCATGGAGAGCGATGACCAGTTGATCTACACATTTACAGTCGACGATTCGACCGTATGGGCGGCACCGTTCACCGGTGAATATGCCTGGCCGCGCAGCCCCAATAAGGTGTTTGAGTATGCCTGCCACGAAGCGAATTATGCGCTCGAAGGCATCATGAAGGGCGCGCGCTTGCTGGAGGCAGAATTTCGCGGCGAGGAGCCAGAAGGGATCCCTAATCCGACCCGTTAGAGAAGTTTTGTAGTAAAAAATAAGTATTAATGATTTCAGGAGATAGGTAATGCGCAAACAATTTCGAGTGATATTCAGCATCGGCGCAGCGACACTCGCTCTGGCTGGTTTAGCCATGACTGTTGGTGCGCCTGCCGTCGCGCATCATGCCTTCAGCGCCGAGTTCGATCCTAATCGCCCGGTGGTATTACGTGGCCCGATAGTCAGGGTAGAGTGGGTGAATCCACACACCTGGATCCATCTGGAAGTCACCAACGACGACGGCAGCAAACTGGTCTGGATGGTCGAGGGTGGCACGCCGAACACTTTGTTGCGGCGAGGTCTGTCACGCGCCACGATTCCAGTCGGCGCGATGATCGTGGTCGATGGTTATCAGAGCAAGGATCGCAGCGCACGGGCCAACGGACGTGACGTGACCTTCGAGGACGGACGCAAGTTCTTCATGGGCTCATCCGGTACCGGCGCACCACGTGACGGCCGCGATCAGGCCGAGCCGGGTCAATAATTAGGCTCACGCAAATAGACTTGATTGCAGATGGGTCATCGCACGCGCTTCATGGCGTCAAGCCGGTGACCCATCAGTTTCTCCGCCACGGACTTGACTCGCGCCGTTCCTGCACTCTATTCCTTGTTTAAAGCCTGTCGAATACGGTCATGGCAAACAGTCCCGGTCCGTCGATAGCTGCGGTTAACAGGGTGTACACAGTGACGCCCGATGTGCGGCAACCTTTGGCGATGTGACAGTGCCTTCGCTCAGGCGGTAATCTCTTAGGCGGCCGCCGCTTAAAGGAATAATCTCACTATGTCCGATCTCGAAAATATCAAACAACAACTACGTGAATTTGCCAAAGAGCGCGACTGGGATCAATTTCATTCACCGAAAAATTTGGCCATGGCCTTGAGTGTAGAGGCAAGCGAATTGCTTGAACACTTTCAATGGTTGACCGAAGAGCAGTCAAGCAATCTGTCGGCAGAAAAGCGAAAAAAAGTCGCCCAGGAGATGAGCGATGTGCAAGTTTATCTGATCAGGTTGGCAGACAAGCTTGGTGTGGACTTGCTGCAAGAAACCGAGGCAAAGTTAAAGTTAAACGCACTCAAGTATCCGGTGGATAAAGTCCGAGGAAGCGCCAAAAAATATAACGAGTATTAAGCAAAAACCATGCTCGCCGCTTGTCGGCAGAAATTCCAAATTAACTTACAGACAAGCAGCTAGTGACACACTATGGCCGACCGAAATTTTGATATCCTGGCGCAGCGCTTCGAGAATATCCTGTACGACAAACCGCGCGGACAGCTCCGTCTGCAATTGGTGAGTGAGGCGCTGCTGGAAGATTGTGCGGCTATTCAGCAGGACAAAGCGCTACGGGTGCTGGATGTTGGCTGTGGCCTGGGGCAGATGGCTCAGCTGTTAGCCAGTCATGGTCACCAGATCACCGCCTGTGACGTGTCTTCGGTGATGCTGCAGCGCGCGCAA
>JABMOK010000155.1 GCA_013204155.1 Pseudohongiella sp.
AGATAAGACAGGCAATACTATGATATGAGATGAGCGCATAAAATATCATAAACTTTCTATCTACTGCGCCTGTGCTCCTATTCAAACGTTATTTTAGGTTTCGTTATTTAAGCTGATCCACTAGTACTCGGACCAGTCTTCAATGTCATTATGGCTCACTTGATTAAACTCTGGCTGAGAAGGGGTCCTCACACTGGTTTTTTTCGACGGCGCTGGAGTAGACTGAATTGCAGCGCCACTCTTATTTGGATGTTGAACCTCTTCCCGAGCACCAGTGTCGAAGAATGAAATAAGTTCCTGAAGAAATTTTGCCTGACTACTTAGGGACTTTCTTGCCGCTGTCTCTTCTTCTGCCAGCACCGAATTTTGTTGAGCCATTTTATCCATCTCACCCATCGCCTTGTTAATTTCATTAAGTCCAGCGGCTTGTTTATCACTGGCAATTGATATCTCGGCAACAATATCGTTTACCTTCTTCACCGCTGTCACGATTTCTTCAAGCGTTTCACCTGACTTCTTCACCAGGCCAGAGCCTTCTCTCACCTTCTCACTACTGTCTCTAATCAGTTCTTTAATTTCTTTAGCCGCCGTAGCACTGCGACCTGCAAGGCCGCGCACCTCATTTGCCAGAACTGCAAACCCGCGCCCTTGATCACCGACTCTTGCTGCTTCAATAGCTGCATTCAATGCCAACAAGTTAGTCTGGGAAGCAATCTCGTCAATCACTCCAACAATGTCATTGATTTGGTCGCTGGACTCACGAATAGCTTCCATCGCAGAGTTCGCCGTGCCTGTTACCGCGCCGCCATTTTCTGCCGTCTCTCTGGCGTTATGTGCCAGGGTATTAGCCCGGGCAGCATCCGCTGCATTCTGTTGAAAGGCCATGGTGATTTTCTCCATCGTCGCTGAAGCTTCTTTCAGGCTTGCAGCCTGCTGTTCGCTGTGCTCGCTCAGCTTCGCGCTTCCAGCAGAGATATCAGTGGCCCCTTCCTTAACCGACGTCGCACTTACCGTTATATTGCTCACCATACCGGTAAGATTATCGATGCAATCGTTGACTGAATTACTCAGAATAAGAAAGTCTCCAGTATATACACCGTCCATCTTTTCTTTCAGATTTCCTTCCGAGATGTTCTTCATTATGTGTGAGGTATCTTTCAGGACAAGCGCAATCATCTTCTGCAGCGTCTTCGCTTCGGTGATATCAGTTGCAAATTTGACTACCTTACAGACCTTGCCATCGGCGTCATGAATCGGGTTGTAGGAGGCTTGAATCCATACTTCCTTACCCCCTATGCCAATATGCATATACTCACCTGCGTCGAATTCACCGCGGTTAAGCTTGGCCCAAAACTGCGTGTATTCCGCACTGGCCTTATAGGCCGGCTCGACGAACAGGCTGTGATGTTGATTTTGCACTTCGCCCAGGCTATAGCCCAGCACACTCAGAAACTTTTCATTGGCGGTAATTACCGAACCGTCCATGTTGAACTCGATGACTGCCAGCGACTTGTCCATAGCGGCGAGCTTACCTGCCGCGTCGGCATTAAAAAGCCTGGCTGCCAAAGTTTCCTGCTCGATTGCTGATCCCAGCCTAGACCCTTCACTACCGAATACAGGGCTTGCAATCAGGTCAAATGTTCGTTCTGTCGCAGCAATCTGGCTGGTCAACGTATCATCCAATGAGTCGAACATTTCTCGTTGATAAGTAGGATTCTTAGGAATACTCACAATGTGAGGTCTTGCTAGCGCGCCAGTACCTGCCTTAACTTCCTCATAGGGGCTCACATTGCCTTCTCTATAGATGTCTGGGGCCGCTTCTTCAAATTGACCGTTGCTCAAATTTCTAAAGGTATACATCTTGAGTCTCCCAAATGTATCGGACGGGATTGAATTAGTGTGCCAATTGACATTCCCGTGTCTGCACTGTTCCAGGGCATTGCATCTATCTCTGGATATACTTGAATTTATATTCAAATATATAAGTTATAGGCCGATAGGTTAGTAACTTCTAATTACGGCTATAACTTTTTATTTTATATACCTAACGCGCAAATATTCAATTTCAACAAAAACCTTGCGCTTTAAGTACATAAAGGCCAATAACTTCTTTCTATAGATGGCATTATCCGAGGTAAGAATGCGTCTTTTGTCTAACTGAATTTACTAGAGCTTGAGGATATTTTTGAAATTTACTAAAAAAGCAATTTCTAATAGTCAGTATGGAATTGAGTGCTGGGAATAGGGATATAAATGCAAAGGGAAAGGGAAAGGGAATGGATGATATTCTAAAAGAAAGAGATTTGAATATAGCTTATTCTGCAAACGAAAGAATGCTCGATGTCAAGGAATTTCCGGAAAGCAACATTGAAGAGTTCTGTAATTGGCATGAAAGTCTCAATATGTCGATTGTGCAACTTGATGCGGGTGTATTCAAGAGTGACACCTGTCTCATTGACTTGCATGACACATTTTTAGCCAAAAATGGATCAAATTTGAGATATTTCTCTACTGGAATGATGCCTGGATATATTCGCTTCTCGTTTCCTCTAAATGTGCAAGGACCGCTTTTTACGGGGAAAAGTTCATATTGCAAAGGTAAGCTAATTACCTATTCTAATGAGGCAGATACTTGTTCTTGCGCAGTAATGCCCGAAGATTTTCAGCAGATAATAGTCGGGATAAAAATTGATGCATTATCCAATTATTTGAGCAGCAAAGAAATAGGCTCACTTCTAGACGCAGTTAATTCAGACAATGAAATAGTAGTCGAGAGTTATTATGGCGAAATGACGACCTATTTTATGCATCATATTCATAAAAAGCTACTAGGCATCTATAAAGACACTCCTGACAAAAAGGTATTTGTCGATCAATACAGTAGACTTGTAATATTATATTTGTCTGAATATATAAGTAATAACCGAAAAAAAATTGAGGCTACAAGGGATATTTCCAGCTATGAGAGAATTCTAGGCAGAGGGCTACACTATATGATGCTTGAGAAAGGAGTTCCCATTTCATTGGAAAAGCTATCCACCGGAATATACTCCAGTAAGAGGAGCATCCAATATGCTTTTTCCGAGCTTATCAATATGACGCCAATGGAATTCTCAAGACTAGCTAGATTAAGTGCCGTCAGAAGTGAGCTATTCAGTATAAATGGCAGTGGCGAAACCGTTTCTGATATTTTGCTCAAATACAATATAAATAACTCAGGCCGATTCAGGCATGAATATTTCAATTTCTTTGGAGAATTTCCAAAAGACACTTTTAATGGCGGGGCAAGGCATTTCAGATCTCACTAGATATTAGGGGTTATTCGGCCTGAGAAAGTGAATCCGATCGATTTTTCAGACACTTCGTATCAATGTTTCAGTCGCTGCTTTACCGAAGAAAATTCAGGCGATCTATCGAAAACAGCCTAAAGCAAAGTCATACGATTCCGGCGCACTGTACAAGATGCAGGGCGTTGGCTTTTTCCCGAATTAGAATCACGGGAATAAGCAAGCCCTACTTGGTTACAAATTTTTGAGAGTTTGTGAGAACTTCGACTATTTCACTTGAAAGATCCTGGGTAAGCTGGCTCAAATCTGTAGGTTCATCATTCGTGGTAGTGGCCAAGTGCTGATGTTGAGTGCTGCCTTTAAACGGAATTACCAACTTGCCTTTATGGGAGATGATGCCGAGATCAGTCCAGGAGGCCACAACTACTTTGTCATTGAGTTCGGGTTTTAGCAAATTTCCGCCAAGGCTATAGTCACTGATCGGATTTTTAACATTCAATGAAGAAATCAGCATTCCGGCAATGTCCATATGGCTGGTCATGGTATCAATCGTCTTGGGTTCTTCGCCTGGATAGTGAAGTAGCATTGGAACCTTGATTTGTTCCTCGACAAAGCTGGAGTTATGACCCCAGCGACCCTTCTCCATGAATTCTTCTCCATGATCTCCGGTTACAAGAACAATAGTGTTCTCGAGCATATTATTGGCAATAAGATACGCATACACTCTTTCAAATTGTGTATCCAGAAAGTTTGCGGAATTGATGTAGCGCGCCTTTAACTGGTCAATCATAGGTAGTAATTCTTTTTTAGTTAAGCTCGCATAGTCTACAGTTTCTGAATAATTACTTTCCAGTGCCAATTCTTCGGGAAAAGAGTAGCGCGCATGAGAGGCTTCAAAGAAAGCAAATCCTAAAAATGGTTTGCTTTTATCTCGTTGATCGATGTCTTGCAGCAACATGTTCACGTTTTTGGTGTCGCGAATCCACGGTTGACCGGTACTCGTTTCGGTCAAATCGTTCGGTGAGATGGATCCAAAAATTGTCTTGTCAAATTCGGGATAGGAAAAAAGTGAACTCGTGTAGATGAAATACTGATAGCTGTAATCGTTAAGGATATCGAATAATAGAGGAGTGGTTCTTTCGCGCAGGAAAAGATCCCAGTAGTTACCATACAAACCATAGAACATTGCGAACAGACCTTGCCGGGTTCCATTGCCTCCAGAATAGTGGTTGTTATATTGGTTGGCGTAACTGTCGGCGAAAGCCATGCTGTGTGGCATTACCCGGGCGTTGAACAAATCTTGGTAGCGCATGGATTCAGCGACAAGGATGATAACATTATAAGGATTTTCCGTTTTCTCAAGCGCAATTTCTGCCAGCGGATAGTTAATTATTCCCGTAACAGCGCCATCCAGTTCGACTGCATCTTCCCGACTTTCTACTTCGTAGCCAATGGAATTTAATAGTGAGTTCATCCTTAGCGGCTGATACATAATCATATAGTCTGACTGATTTAAAATGGGCCCATAGTTTTGCGCGTAGGCCACGCCGTAGAGGGATCTCTCAACCAGAGTTATCAGCAGTAGGCTGGAGAGCACCAGGCGCCAATGAGCAGGGGGAAAGGAAAATCTTTTAGCGATAGCAATACACAGCGCTATGCCCGCACCGAGCTCCGCCAAATATTTTAACAATACCCAGGAACTGGTTTGATCCATTCCCAGCGATTGAAATCCGCCCGGGGTGATAATCAGATTCCAGACAAAGCCGTTGAAATGGAAACCGTACAGGTCGTACAGGCGGCTATCAGAAAAAATAAAAGCGATGGTCAATGCTGACAGAATTACCGTTGCCAGCAATCTCACGCGGTACCAGGGAAGCAGGAGTCTACACACCAACATAGTGGGAATAAGGTAGATGAAACTGTAGCTAATAAGCAAAAGGAGGCTGTGCAATGTGTCCTGCGGGTCAGGCCCCGCAACATAGGGAAGTATGTCCAGGCAAATCAAGGACGTAAGAAGCCACAGCATCAATAAATAGATAGAGAAATTTACTGGCCGAATTCGATATTGGAAAAACATAAACAGGCAGGCCCTCATCGTCCTTTTTACAGGATTGTAGCATGCCTTCAAATTCTTAAGGTTTTCTGAGGGTTGAATCACTATCCAGTAAGCAGGCACCCGCCAAATTGTGATTTCCTGCTGTTCATTCCCTGATTATCGCAGAGGAGTTGAATCTCGCGGTGGCATTACTCGACGGGAAGGCAGCCTATTTGCTGCCTTGACTGCGTCCCACAAGGTTGCTAGATTCTCGTTACTTGCCCATTCAGTGGGCGTCACTAGAAAATCCCCAATAAAGAGGTGGTTATGAAACGTTTGCTTCTCGCGGCTGCATTGCTCGGCCTTACTCTATCTCCGGCGTTCGCGCAGACTGTTCCGGAACTTCCCTTCGAGTCGGTGCCTAATCCGCTAAAATTGCCCGCTGACATCCACTTTGGTGAACTCGCTGGGGTGGCGGTTAATTCGGTCGGACATGTGTTCGTGTTTTCCCGCGGCAATTCAGTAGGACCAGCCTACATGGCCAGCGCCTCGCAGCTGCTGGAGTTCGATGACAAGGGCAATTTTGTCCGCGAGATCGGCAAAAATTTGAATGCCTGGTCCTACGCGCATGCCGTACGCATCGATCCTCAAGACAATATCTGGGTGGTGGACAAGGGTTCCAATATGATCCTCCGCTTTACTCCCGAAGGTCACGTGGATTGGGTCTTCGGCCGCAAGGGCGAGGCTTCGCATCTGCAGGTGCCGCCCGACTACCAGACCGTGATGGCCAGATTGCTGGACCGCGCTGGAGTGAACGTGGAGATTCCTGAGAATAACAATCCGCGCTGGCCAATACCGAGACATCAGGACAATGTTTTCAATCAGCCCACCGATGTCGCCTGGGATTCACAAGGTAACACCTACTTCAGCGATGGTTACATCAATTCCAGGGTGGCCAAGGTTAACGCGCGTGGAGAATGGGTAGCGAGCTGGGGATCACTGGGCAGCGGGCCGGGTCAATTTGACACGCCTCACGGTCTCGCGATATCACCTGCAGACGAAATCTTCGTAGCCGATCGCGGCAATCGCCGGGTTCAAGTGCTCGATACCGAAGGTAACTACATTCGGGAATTCATCGTCGACGTGCCGGTGGATGTGACGCGGGGCAAGATCGTGTATGGCTCCGATAATCCTAATGGCACCAGAGGCACCATGGCACCGGGAGCTCCAGATGCCCTGTGCATGACCCCGGGACCCAACCCTGTGCTATTCATAGGCGACCTGTACCCGAGCCGCATCTACAAGGTGTCGCTTGAAGGCGAAGTGCTTGGCGTCTACGGCCAACCTGGCCGTAACCTCGGCGAGTTCGGCTGGATTCACGCCATCGCCTGTCCATCCGAGGATGAGATCTGGGTAGGCGAGCTAGTTAACTGGCGCCTGCAGAAGCTCGTTACCAAGGGTACGGGTGATCTGTAACAGCAAAGGAAGATTTGCTCCCGTTATTAGTATCATTGATAAGATCCCTGTACTGGAGCCAGTACGGGGATTTTTTTTGCGAAACAGTTAGATGATCGTTCTCTTATAGCTTTCCCTGGGCTCGTGCTTTCTCGAGCCGAAGCAGAGCGTTACAAACTACTGTATATTTACTCTGATCCCAATTACATAACTCAGTCACACAGGAGACAAACATGCGAAGAATCATCTTCACCCTGATCATCGGTTTCAGTTTTATCGGCATCGCGAGTGCCCAGGATGCCCCGCCACCCTGTGGCCCGGCAGGTCAGTTGTCAGCAGAGCTGGCAGGTAACGTGGCAGCTACTTCGCGCTGCTTCGAAATTCGAATGTACACGGCCGAGCCGGAACGCGACGGCAAGGGTGGTGTTAACAATCTGCATCAGCGCTTCCGTGAAAAAGAACTGGCGATCTTCGAGAGACTCGGCGCGGAGATCATTGCGGCGTGGCAAAAATTAGATGATCCGAATACCGTGGTGTGGATGTTGGCCTATCGCGATCGCGCCCATAGAGAAGAAGTGTGGACCGCATTCCGCACCGATCCAGAATGGATCGCGCTTAGAGAAAAGTACGACGTACCGATCAAGGCGAATACCTTCATGATGAGCGCGACCGACTATTCGAAACTGAAGTAGCGGAAGGAAAGGGGGGGGGGGGGAGTTTGAGATGCCCCCTCCATTTTCAATCTGCAATCTTGACGTCATTACTGAAGTGAGGCGCCTGCCCTCTACAAGCACATCAGCAAAAACACCTCGACATAAACACGGCCCATCACTGTGTCCACAGTTGCTTTTCGCCAGGTAATTCCAAGTCTGTTACGCAGAGTAGAAAAAGAACGGTTGCGCAGGTCTTCGGCAATTAGTTAATTTATTGTGATAAAGGAACAATGTCCAGGTGGTGAATACGCATTCAGCCTATGGCATTCAAAGAGTCACCCGGAAGCACGCTTGTCCCGCCAGGCATGGTAGATAGAGGTGACATCGGTCTGCCAGGCTGGGGAAATGACGGTGATCATAACAGCCTCGAAATTGGTCAGGGCGACGGCCACGGCGGCGACGCGCAGTGGCCAGAGGGACCAGTCGCTGAACAGGCTTACCACCGCTACCCCGGTGAAAAACCACGAGGTCTTGGCCGCACGGGTGTGATAGCTGGGCCAGCGTCGATACTTGCAGAAACCCGCTGCCGTTGAGATCAGGTAAGTGGCAATGGCGACAACGATCCAGCCCAGTTCAGCGCGAAGAGTCGCGCCGTACATCGTTACTATTGAGAATACCAGGGCGGCATAAAGCGCGGCATCGGCCCAGCTATCGAGACGTGCGCCGAAAACCGAACGCTGATTGAGGAGAATGGCCAGTTTTCCATCGACCCAGTCGGTCATGTAGAGAAAAAGAAACAGCCAGAGGAAGACCTCGTTCCGATTCTGCCAGGCGATTGGAATGAGCACGAAGGAGCCGAGCAGTCTGATCATACAGAGAATGTTAGGGATGGTGAGGAGTCGATTTGAGATATAAACCTCTGGCGCCGCAGTGTCGTCGACGTTCTGCTGATTTTGTTCGGGACTGTTCACAGCATCCACCAGCTAAGGAAGTACACAAACACCGGGGCGGTGATGGTGAGGCTGTCGACGCGGTCGATTATCCCACCCATACCTGGCAATAATTTGCTGCTGTCCTTAACGCCGGAGTCGCGCTTGATGGCGGACATGTTAATGTCTCCGAAGAAGCCTGCGAATGAGATCAACACGGCCGCCAGCATTGGAGCGACCCATGCTTGCAGAGCGGGAGAGAGAGAGAAAGGACCCGCCTGTTGGCCCAGGGTAGTGAGCCAGGGAGCGATGAGGGGGGCGAGTATAACGATTACCAACATCCCTCCGAGGAAGCCTTCCCAGGTCTTGTTGGGCGAGATGGTGGGTGAGATACGATGCCGTTTGTGATTCCCGAACAGTCGGCCGACGATTGCCTGAAAGATGTCATCGGTTTCGGTAAGGATGACGAGAAAGAGAAACCAGCCAGCCGGGCCGAGTGGGCCAGTAGCAGTCTCAGGAAGTATCAGCAGGAAGGCGGCGTGGGAGACCCCATAGCCGAGAAACATCAGTCCCCAGAGAAGCGCCCCCGCCGAGCGGATGTAGCCCTTCGGCTCATCCTCGAGCAATAATAAGACTGCAACCACGATGGGTGCCGCTAGTGGAAGAAAAACCAAAAATACCGGGATCGATCCCAGCAGAATTAGTAGGTAATTGATGACAATAAGTACGTAGCCAGCACGAATGGCAGCTCGATCCTGGGCACGGACGCCGAACATCCGGGTGATCTCGAACCAGCCGAGGCAACTGGCAGCGGTGAGCAGCAGACATATTCCGAGTCGACCGGCGAGCAATCCAGCACTCACGGCGATGGCAAGCATCCACCAGGTTCGCAGGCTGGCAAGTCGCTGTTGTCGTTTTTCCTGCTCGGCATTGCGCAGCGCGATGAAGCGGATTATCGAGCCGACGACCAGGCTGGCGAAAAGCGCGATGAGGGTCCAGTACAGAGCGGGTTCAGGTGCGGTGATCATAATTTTTCTCGTAGTGATTCATGGGTGCTTGCATCGTGCACTTGCGTCTCGGTAGTGGGAATTCCAAAGTGGCTCACCAGCCAACGAATCAGCAGCGGCAGAGTGGCACAGATAACCAGGGCTATAATGAGCGGCAGGTCGATGAATGATTCTGCTCCGCGGCTCGCCAGTTCGCCAAGAGAGGGCAAGCGAATCCCCACATAAATCCAAATGGCATTGGCCGGCAGCAAGCCCACCACGGTGGTCCAGAAAAACGTCCAGCTTCGAACACGGCTGGCGCCACTGACAGGGTTGACGATCGAGAACGGGGCATGTGCCATCCGCAGAGTGAGCAGGTAGAACGCGCCTTCCTTTTCTATATGCCTGTTCATAAGCGAGAGGAAGCTGGCATATCGGCGTTCAATGCTTTCCTGGAACAGATAACGACTAAGGGAGAAGATCGCCATGGCGGCCAGAGTTAGACCGACCGAGACGATGATCAGTGCTAGCCAGAACCCGAACAGCCAGCCACTGACGATAGCCTTGCCGCCGGTTCCCGGAACCAGCGCCAAGACGGTATAGATGCCAAAGCCGATTAGGAAAGAGAGCCAGGGGTTGAGGGTAATGTAGTCGCGGAAGCGGCTCTCTTGTGTGATTAGCTGCTCGAGCGAGACATTATTCTTCACATACCAGGCCAGTGTAACTAGCAGAATGGCGGCAATCGCGAAGACAAAAAGTTTCCGTTTTCTGCGTCTTGTTTTCGGCGCTGTGCTCATGCTGGAGAGGTTCCGGAAGCGGGATCCCCGGCGTCGAATGCTCGCCCCGGACGCGGAAAGATGTGCTTGCTTAGGGGTGAAAACTTGCCCGCCTCCTCGAAATACAGGTAATGGGTCACGGTAAGCGTCTGCGAGGCGACCTCGATCAGGTTGAAGGTGTTCTCTTCACGTTCCCGTCCTTTACCGCGGTTGGAAGTGGTGGTTCCGCACTGGACGATGATGACGCCGCGGTCGCGGTGATGTCCCGGAAAGAAGTCTAATGAGCTACCAATATAGGACCGGTGCAGGTGTCCGCCCAGAATCATCTCGACTTTTTGCTCGACAAAGCAGTCGATCGCTCGCTGTGCGCCGGGCATGGCGATATCGAAAACCGGGTCGTGTCCGGGTGCGAAATGATGGTGAGCGACAACGATGCGGGTCACCTCGTCAGGCACCGCCGCGAAAGCCTCCTCAGCATGGCGCAGTTGATGGGGATAGAGTCGGCCGTTAGAGATACTATGCCGTGGCGCCGTGGAATCGAGACCAACCAGTAGCACGTTGCCAACACGCAGTACCGGATTCAGATCGGGCGTGATAATTTTGCAGTAGAGCGCGTGTGGTTTGAAGAAGCGTTCGAAGATTCGCCACAACGCCACGTCATGATTGCCGGGAATCACCAGTAGTGGCAAGTCTGGAAAACGGTCGAAAAAAGCCCTGGCCTGTTCAAACTGGTGACGCTTCGCGCGTTGTGTCAGGTCGCCGCTTACCACAATGGCATCGAGAGCTAGCGACGGGAGGGTTTGTAACAGAGCCTCCGCGACGGCGGGCACGAAGGGAGGCCCGAAATGCAGGTCGGATATGTGCAGGATTCTGGTCGACATAACTATCGGGTCACCTTACTCGTAGTCGCTGATACATAATGGGGTCGAGTCTTGCATGGTGCATTCCGATATTGGGTTTATGCAAGCAAGACCTGACCCCGCGTAACTCTTCTTCGAGCTCGTGCTAAAAAGAGGCCAGAGCATTAAACGGGCTCGCGGTTCCTCCCTTGATAGGGTTAATTTGAATCGCGGTGAGAAACTCCCAGCGCTGCAGTCGCGCGGCGGTCGCCGCAACATCCTTAAGATAGCCGTTATCTACTATCGGCAATCCCAGATTTACCTGAGTCAATTGGTGGATGGGTCGGTTAATGCCTTCTACGCCCGAGGGCTGAACATCATTTACCGCGTCACTAATCAACATCGCCACGTCTCGTTCCCGCAACCAGGGCAGTACCGAGGCGTGCAGACCCGCCCCGCCCTGGCCGTAACGCCAGGGTCCTTCTACATCACGCATAGTCCAGCGACCGGTGCGAATAAATAACGCATCGCCGCTGCCGATTTTAACCCCGGCAAATTCTTCCCAGGCTTCCAGGTCCGACACATAAATCGGCGTGCTCGGATCCAGCCACTGTACACCGCGCAGCAATGGCATATCCACCAACACGCCGCGCGTGACATAGGAAGTACCCATGCGATCAATGCCCAGGTCTTCACAGCCTGTGGCCGTCAGATTCTGTGGATAGCCGTTGAAGATCACATACTCACCATTCACTTCGCTGCGGTAATGACACAGCGCATCCACATGAGAGAGCATGCCGTCGTGCAGAGAAAATTGTATTTCATCCAGCGCGAAGCTGGGCTCGCCAGTCACAGGATCGATGCGGCTCATCCAATGTTCGGTGGGGCCGAAAGTCTGGCTGTCGAGGGTTTTTTCTTCGCTGACAAAATGCTGCAGGGTTACCGTCTCGCCTGCTTGCACCAGACTGGCTGCCTGACGGGTTTTTTCCGGGGTAATCAGGTTGAGTGTGCCGCGCTGATCATCCGGGCCCCATCGCCCCCAATTGGAGAGTTCTTTCTCCCATTGGCTCAGCGTCTCCAGTGTCACTTTGACCGATGGATGTTGGGTGGAGGGATGGGCCTTGAAATCTTGAGACAGGGCCGTGGTTGACAACAGTAGTGCAATCGTCAGACAGAGACTTTTTATGCAGGTACTCAGTTGTGGAATGAAAAATTCAGGCATGCGTTCTAATCTCCTGGGAAAGGGAATAGGTCGGCCTAGATTAATCAGCTTGGCGGCGTGCGTCCAGACTTATTGGCCAAAAAGCAAAGAACAGAGCTAAAGATAAGTCGAAATACCGAGGATTCTCAAATGCTCCCGGCACTCTTTTTTAGAATGCTAGCGCATCGGCTGCGCAATTCTCTGTAGCATAGCAATTAGGGCGAGAAGAAAGAGTTAGGAATTTTAAGCTGAAAGTATCGACCTGGCAGGCCGCTAATCCGTGTCGGCCAGTTTCTTTCGTAGTTCCAGGATAGAAAAAGGCTTGGCGAGTAATTCTTTTTCACTGAATTGGCCATGGTCGCTTATTGACGAGTTTGTGTAACCTGACATAAACAGAAAAGAAATATCTGCGGACAAATCTTTGATTTCCTTGGCAACATCAAATCCTCGCTCGCCATTCCCCAAAACAACATCACATAACACAATGTCTATTTGTGCGTCGCTTTTCACCGCTTTAAGCGCTTGCTCGCGGTCTAGTGCTTTTAAAACGGTATAGCCAAGGCGACTAAGTATATCTGCGGTCATATTAAGCACGGCGATGTCATCATCAATCACCAGAATAGTGCCAAGGCCTTTACTGGTTTTGTATCCTCCGGTTTTCATAACATCCAATATAGCCGGTTCCCCGGCGACATGAGGTAACAGCACCTCTACCGAAGTTCCTCTGTTTTCTTTACTCTCAATTGAAATAGTTCCACCAAAATGCTTCATGGTTCCGTAGGTCATGCTGAGTCCCAATCCGGATCCTCCTCCGAAGGTCTTGGTGGTATAAAAAGGTTCCAGTACCTGCTCCAGGATTTTCTGCGACATACCTATGCCGTTATCCTGTACCAAGATGCTGACATAATCCCCTGGACTGATGCTAAGGTTTCGGACATGTTTCATATCAAGCTGTTTCAGAGTGGTGGATATTTTTATTTTGCCACCGTTTGGCAGGGCATCTCTGGCGTTAATGCAAAGATTTAGCAGTGCGCTTTCCAGTTCTGCCCGGTTTACCAGGGTTGTGTAGGAAGGTTTAGACAACTCCAGATCCAACTCTACCCCTATTCCCAGAGCAATTTTAACCAATTCGACAACATTGGTTACCGAGTCATTAATATTTACAATAGTCGGTGTCAGGTTCTGTTTTTTGGAGAACGCGAGCAAACGCTTGGTCAACTCCGCGCCCTTGGTAGCCGCCCTATAGGCAGTATCAATCTTCTTCAGATGATCTTCGTTATCAATGTCATAGCTTAAAAGCTCAAGATATCCCATGATAGTTGACAACAAATTATTGAAATCATGGGCAATACCACCGGTAAGTTGTCCAACTGAGTCCAGCTTTTGAGCTTGCAATAATTTGCTTCTTTCTATCTTCCGGTCGGTAATATCCCGGAGATTTCCAACAAAAAATTCTTTCCCATCAATACTGGCTTTGTTTATTGATAGATCAAAAGGAATTTCTTCGCCGGATTGATTAACACCTATGACCTCTCGTGGTCCGATGTCTATTATCTTTGACTGTTTGCCTAAAAGATAATCATCAACATAGCGCTGATGATGCGGGGCATCACGTTTAGTCATGAGCATTGTGATGGGTTGGCCAATCAATTCATCAGAGCCATATCCAAACAAGCGATCTGTGGCTTTGTTGGCGAAATGAATGATGCCGGAAGAGTCCATTAATATAATGGCATCGCCCGCATAATCCATGAGGATCTGCATCTTTCTTGCTTTGTTATCTGTCATTGCTGAAATCTGGTCAAAAGCAGGTTGGTTCAAAATTGAGCTAGCCGATTCTAGCACCCCTGTACACTATGACCAAAGGGAAAATCCTGAACTGAGACCGACGTATCAAGAAATGGTCAATATTTATGACGGGCCTATCGTAAAGTTCAAAAAACTTCGCAGATTGGCGGGAGCTCTGATGATTTTTCTGTGTCGGTATAATCAGTTTCAGGAGGATTGGTTTATTCATAAGCTCCGAACTGGTCCGGTGAATACACTTCAGTCCTGGATTCAGAACGAACAGTCGGACATGATCTATTAATCATGTCGGTATGCCGCATAACATCTAGTCAATGAGGGGGGAGAGTACGACTGGCCTCCTATACAAACTTCAGGCACAAGGACCAGTCGATAGAATGGTGAATGACAAATCGTCATGTGTGTTCTGCAGCGGGGACTCCATTCCCAGTCTTTCTCTCGTTGGCGCGCCTCGCGTTCGAGGCGCGGTTTGTTTTACCTGCCGGCTTTCGTCTCGGCTTCCTGTCGTCGGGCACCAGCAAGAATACCAGGCATTGCATAGTTCCCTTCGTGGCAGGCGTACTCGTAAAGTCGTCCGTCGGTGGCGTGGTAGCTCAACTCCGCGGTCCACGGTTGGCTATAGAGATTGGAGTCGTCCACCGTGAACTGATAGATAATCTCGGTGTCGGAATAGCGGCTGAAGCGT
This sequence comes from Pseudohongiella sp., assembly GCA_013204155.1. Taxonomy (GTDB): domain Bacteria; phylum Pseudomonadota; class Gammaproteobacteria; order Pseudomonadales; family Pseudohongiellaceae; genus UBA9145. Next base: position 14,653 of record JABMOK010000155.1, read on the forward strand.
TCGGTTATCTTCCCGGTTGGTGAGATCGGGATTGAGCTTTGCGACATCTGCAGGGGATTGATATTGATCGTCTCTACAATCAGGGTGCCGTCTTCATACCAGCCTGTTGAGTCACCAAGCCAGGGTTTCAGTACCGCGGGCCGGTGATTGGCGCGTGCCTCCTCGGCAGAATCGAAGGTAGGAATAATGCGTGCGTCGTGCACCATCTCCACATCAATCAGTACATAATCCTCGGTCTGCACAAACTGGTAGGTGCTGTTGTACAAGGTGCCCATCATTCCCGGGCCAGCTGTATTGCCGAAACCAATGAGACAGCGTTCCGCGATGGGTATCGCTTCGGGGCCGGAGGTGTCGCCGACGCCGGTCAGATAGCGAGCACCGAAGCCGCTACCCTGCACGTTTACTTTGGGATTTTCCAGCCTTGGGATCTGTCCGTTTTCCGGATTAACTATTAAAGACGTGCGGAAATCACCTTTTACCAGTGCCAGCGTCGAACCGGGGTCTGTCCAGAATAAATTGTAACCGCGCAGACCAAAATCCTGGCCGCCTGCCGGTGGAGCGCCGGTTTCGGGATCGATAGCGGGGCCGGCTTCTACATTTTCGGGGGAAATGCCGGCTATCGACATATTGGCGACAATCTGATCAGCTTCGTCTGCAGAAACAACAAGGTTCTCTATCCCCCTGGGGCGGGTAAGACTGGTTCGCGAAGCATTGCTCCAGACCCCGCTCAACTCCGGTCTTTCGGCGTTCTGGGCCAGACTGAAAGTCGATGCGACAGATAAGGATACGCCAAGAATGGCGGAGCTGACGGTCAGCGGCTTGGTATGTGACATGTTTGTTCTCCTGATTACTGCAGATACGCCCCGAATCCGGGCGCGTGCTCATAGCGAGTACAAAAGGTATCCCCGTCGAGCCGGTTTGTAAAGTTTACTTATCCGGGTTTACAGGGTCTGATCTGCTTCTGTGCAGGCCGAAAGGCGGCATTGGCGTGAAAATAGAGCGAAGAAGGGACGGCTAGAGGGTCGATAGAAGGGAGTTTAAGGCGATGGAAGGCGCACTAATAAGGGTATTGGTTAGGCGATTTCAGTTTGGCTTTTCCCTACCTTATCTAGGGATTTCTGAGCGCTGGATTACTAACTTCTTAGTGTTCCCTTTGTTTGGGGTCTACGCTACTTCCGAGCTCGGCATTTTTATCGCCGGTCAGTGTTTTCATTGTTTTACTAATAAGGCTATTCGCATAAGCCTTAATCGAATTTTTAAGTTCTATTTCTCGATTTTTTAAGTCTCTATTTTCTGCTTCAAGGACTGCATTACGTTCTATAAAGCCCTCGATCTTTTTGCTGGTAGATGCAGTGGTATTTGCATATTGTTCTGCTCTATTTTTTAGATGCAGATTCTCTTCTTTTAGCTGATCCAGTTCGTTACTTTTATTGTTCGTATCAGTAAGAAAATATTTTTTAACTAAAAAAACAGTAACAACTCCAATGACTAGTGCTAATAAAAGTATCAGGACGTTCAATTTTCCTTCCTTCCTGAGCTAATGGGGAAAGAGTCTTTGCTTTCCATGGGTGGTGAGAGAGGTCCAATTTTCGTAGCGCGATGAAAATCAAGGCCCACTATTTAAGTTAGAGAAAACTATCACAACATTGATGAGAAGTATAACAAAAAATGGAATTTTTATTGCTAAGTACTAAAATATTTGCGAGTCATGGAATGAATAGTTAAATTACCAGAATTTACCGTTCGTCTACTCGCGATCAGGAGCAAACTCTTAGCTATAGAGACCCCATGAGCGAGCAATAAGGTCTCGTCAGTGAATATTTTCGCTGTTCTGCTAATTTCTGATTCTGCACCTATTATTAAGTGACTATGGTTTAAATCAAGTATTTTAGATCCCTTCTGCATTCCAATATGTTCCGTTCTTCATCATCACGATCAAGTATCGTCCATGAGAAAAAATATTGTAATTTTGAAGCAATGATTAGAGACAATTGCGAATGAGCATATTAGTTTAATCAGGTGAGTTGACATCATAGTCTCTTGCTATGTATCGGTCGCGTCTTATTTGGGACTCTCAAGCTTTTCAATTACAGAGCCAGGTACCAGGCAATACCTTGAGATTCAAATCTTCTATTAATTCTTGTTCCAGATACGGATGCATTAAAAATAATGGCCGAGGAATCTACAAGAAGAATTCCTCAGCCATTAGGTAATCCAGCATCAGTCACCCCAGATATGGGCGACTTACGGATTTATAATTTCCAACGAACCGTCATGCCTACCGAACGTGGTTTTTGGATTACGTAGTTAATAGCGCCGCGATAAGGTCTGCGTAACTGCCTATCATCGTTGGTGAGATTCTCGGCGTAGAGATACAAACTCCAGTCGTTGACTAGCCAGCCCACGCGAGCATTAAGCTGACGCAGTCCTTCGTAGCTCTGATTGAGGATACTAAAACTGCCATCCTTGCTATTGGCCTCGGAGCCGTCCCGATCGAAATAATCGACACGCAGATGGCCGCGAACATTACCCGTCCAGTTAAAGCTGTAGTCACCCGAAATACCCAGAGTGGAGTTTTGAGGTACCCCGTCAAAGGGCTCTCCCTTATCGTGTTGTGCAGTGGCCGTGGTCAACGCGCTGTCGTTGTAGCTGTAGGCCACGTTAAAAAACAGATTGTCGGTAACGTCATAGCTCAAAGCAGCTTCGAAACCCTTGATTTCTGCAGTACCGCCATTTACTACCGCCGACAATACCAGCACTGGTTCCACGATCTGGATATTATCGTAGTCCGAGAAGTAGGTGGCAAATTCGTACTTCAGCCTGTTACCCATGGCACGTCCCTTGAGGCCTAACTCGTAAGTCCAGAGATCCTCAGGGTCAAAGGTATTGGGCACCAGACCGCCTGAGGTCTGTTCGGTTTCGGCAGATTGTACGCCACCAGAACGGAATCCCTGAGAAGCACTGCCATAGATGGTGGTATTGTCATTGTAGGCGTACTTCAGTACAAATCGGCCGATCAGAGAATCGTTGTCCACCGAGTCAACAAAATCCCTGAGTTTGCCAAAGCTAATGCCTGATGCAGAAGAAGTCCGCGTATCCCAATACTGCCGCAGACCCACAGTGGCTTCCCAGTTATCAGTAAACTCATAGCTCATTTCACCAAATACGGCAGTGGCCTCAGTTGTCAATACAATGTTAGTGCTGTGGCCTGCACCGGCACCGGTAGCATCGGGATCAGGATAATAAATACTGGCGGAGTCAGCGGCAAATTGCGTATCCTTGTAGTACACACCGGCGGTCCAGTACAAATTGTCACCAAATAGTCCGCTGGCACGGGTTTCATGATTGAAGTTTTCAATTATCCCAGGGGTTTCATAACCAATTTGGGAGACCGGCTGAGGCACCGTGATATCTGCTGCCCCGACAGTGGTTCCAGGAAAGAAATATTCCACCACCGGGACCCAACCGCTCACATCTGTCGGCGAATTGGCATTGCGGTCCTGCTGGCTCGTGGCGCTGGTAAGAGACATACCAGCCACTTCCCAGTGCAATGTTAGGTTAGTCATATCCCAATCTTCGTAGATATTGGTCGCGGTAAATCCTGTATTGCTAAAATCCGGTTCACTACGGCCGTTGGAGAGCTGATCGGCATCATAATGTTGGAACAGCAGGTCGGCCTGGAAATTGTCAGTGGGTTCCCACAGCGCCTTAACCCGATAGGACGTTCTGTCCTGTTCGTTGGCCTCCGGCCCCTAGAAGCTACTGTCGACCCAGCCGGGTGTGGTTTCACTAAGCCCCATGACCCTGACGCCGATAGTATCGGAGTTAAGCGGCAAGTTGCCCGCCACTAATATCCGGTTACCATTACCACCGCCATCAACACTATTGGAATTGGCTTCAACAAAAAAATCAGACTCACCGGACAGGCTGGGATTTTTGGTAATGTACTTGATTGCACCGCCAATCGCGCTTTCGCCGTACAGTGTTCCCTGTGGTCCTTTCAAGACCTCAATCCGTTCCAGATCCAGCAACGGGAATGTAATGCCCCAGCCGGAACGGTCGGTATTCACGTTGGCTTCGTCTACGAACCGACCTACCACTGGTAATCCATTAGCATTATCCACAGAAATATTACGAATAACGGCTTGGTCGTTATTACCATTGGTACTGGGATCAATGGTCAGACTGGGAATAGTCGACTGAATCTGTGACAGATCGGTTGCCCCCATGTTCTCTATTTCTTCCGTGCTCACCACTGAAATGGCCTGAGGGACATCAAGAACCGCCTGCTCCCGCTTTTGTGCGGTAACGATTACTTCTTCGATGTCTCTACTCTGGGCGAGCAGGAATTGAGGGGATGCCGCAAGGGCAAGGGCGATGCCGGTATAAATCGCCGATCGGTTAATACATTGAGTTCTTTTCATTTTCATATGCTCTCCGCTTTAGTAGTTATAGTATTGTGGTGCTGATAGTTATTGTGGTGTGGATAGTTATTGTGGTGTGGATAGTTATTGTGGTGCTGTATGAACTGCTGATTGTATTCAGTTTCTTGAAATTCATCAATCTATTCTAAACCCCTGTATATTGAGGGCGAAAACAAGTTAGCTCGTCCTAAGCGACAATTGAAAGGTAGTAGGGAATACTAGCAAGATAACAATATAAACATTCCCTTTTTCAATTGATACAAATTGGCTGTCGCTAGTTTTTAATACTAAATTTTGGGGATTTTTAATTGATCTCTTTGCCGTTACTGAATCATCTGACCCAGAGAGCACCCCTCTAGTTGAAGGGATTCTTTTTCTTTTTCTTTTTCTTTTTCTTTTTCTTGGAATGGCGTTATGAAATTCAAGAGCACTAATTTCTGGGCTGCCAAGAGATGGTTTTTCTACTTTCCTTAACATGTAGTTATTGCATTTTTCACAAACGACATTGGCCGGTAAGATTTGTTTCCGATTATCTAAGCTCTCGGAATAATATGCTCCTTAATTTTAGAGCTACTGGAGTCTTTTCTGACGGGGGGTGGTGTCTTGGAAAGGGTGGTGGCGATATATCGAATGTACAATTTTTCGATTTGAGCAGTTAACTTGTCATCACCGACTGCCGAACTAAAAACGAAATCGACCGGCAGTATGGCTTTGCTTATTGGTTGGGGGGAGGAGGGGGCGCTGAACCGCTCACGCCTCGCCAAAGTGCTGGACGAGATGCTGTACTATTTGTGACGGCGGCGCAACAAAATCCACACAGCCTGTATTGGCCGCCGCTTGCGGCATGCCATAGATGGTGCTACTTGCTTTGTCTTGCGCAAAAGTAACGCCGCCGATTTTTTTAATGTGAGCGAGTCCATTTGCCCCATCTTTTCCTATGCCCGTTAATACAACTGCAGCAATCTTCTTGCGACTCTTCACTATCGATGCCATTGTTATGTCGATAGACGGACATACGAAGCATACCTTGGGAGCTTCGTATAACCGAATACTGGAATTATTAATAACTTCCATATGCAACGTACTGGGTGCCACATAAATCGTTGCTGGCTTTAGAACGGCTCCGTCTTCCGCGATCAAAACATCCATATCTGTAGACGCATCCAGGGTCTTTCTCATCGATTCGTTTATCCACTTTGGCATATGCTGAACCAACAGGATACTCGCGTTCAATTTTGGTACGCCCTCGAACAAGTGTCTCAAAACTTGAGGGCCACCGGTCGAGATACCGATAACAATGATATTATTCCGGGCCACTAGCTTATTCCGATTCAGGAGGCAAGAAGGACATTGCTTCTTCTATTCGGGCACATAAATCGTCCCTGGTGGGTGGTTTGCGAATGTAATCAAGTACACGTTCTGACGATGATTGCAGATCAGTGGGTGGCTCATCCATGCCCGTTAGCATAAAAATAACACAGTTTTTATCCAGACCTTCTTCTGATATTGCTTTGATCGTCTCAGAGCCATTCATTCCCGGCATTGCATAGTCCATTAGTATTACACCCCGGAATGGCGAACGAAGTTGTTCAATACAATTCTGCCCACTAAGAGCCGTATGGACTTCATAGCCTGCAGACTCCAACATTTGCTGCACGATTGCGCTGATTAGTGCATCGTCATCGACGACCATTACATGTGTGGTCATTATCTGGCATCCATTACATTTTTATGGCACTGAGCAAGTTAGCTTGAACTTTGACCTTTTAGGCGCAAAACAGACTTCTCTCCCGACGATAAGTCAATGATTTACAGCCAAATACAAGCACAAATTATCCTTCAAAATAATTAACTTGTCAGTATCCATAAAGGACGTGTTATATCGCGCTTTATTGGTTTGGTATTTCCATTACGGCTATGAATCGTAAAAACC
>JABMOK010000015.1 GCA_013204155.1 Pseudohongiella sp.
AGGCAAGATTTGGCGAAAAACGAAGCTTACACTGTGTAAATGCGCATTTTGAGCCACGCAATAACGCCCTATTGTGCCAGCTGTGCGTTTTTCGATAGCCTGCTAGAAGGTAGATCTGACCTTCAACACAAACTGCACGCCGGTAGTAATACAGCTATTCTCGATTTCATTTAACGCACCATCTCGCAGATAGCCGGTATAACGTTTCCGTTGCAGACATCTTTCCTCATTCAAGCCGTTACTGATCTCCATGCGGTAGGTAAAGTTTCTATAGCCCGCTTTTTCCACAAACGCCGTAAGATCCGGCCTGACTTTGCCGTAACCAAAAAACTGGACGCTATCGATATCATAGCGAACTCGATTGCCCCCGGTTCCTCCCATACCACCTATTCCGTCCTGATAGTTCAGACCATAGCTGAGGTTTTGCGTGGGAATGTCATGGCGAAAACCAAGCCGGATAGCGCCCCGGTCAAAGGGAATAATGGTGCGCTTCTTGCCAATCAGGGGATCATATAGATAGGCGTCTTCCAGATTTAAGCCGGCGGTAATAACGGCCTGTGGCAAATTAATAAACCCCAGCCGGATGCTGGCATTGAGGTATAAGCCAAACACCTTGCCATCACCCACATTACCGTTGGTACTGGTCAAATGCTGTGGGTCTGGCGAAATATCGATCTTGCCTATTGATTGACTCACATCGTAATAAAAAAACCTGGAATTCAGTACGCCACCATCGTTGGGCAGGCGATAATCGAGGTTGATGTTATAACGCCAGGTTTCTTCCTGCTCCAGCTCAGGGTTCCCGGCCACTGTATCCTGATCATCGTCTTGCGCGTTAATGCCGGCCGAGAAGTCGGCAAAGCTTAGCTGCGAGACATCCTTTTCGGCTGACATGCGCAACTGAAAGCTGCGACTTAAGTCGAAGCGGAAGTCCAGCTTCGGTTTAGCAAAATCAAAGTCCCGTTTCTTGTTAACATCGCCAGTCTGCGCGATTTCTGACACCTCATACAACAGACTACTTTCCAGTGACATCCGGGAATTGATTTGCCAGTTATGAATTGCAAATCCCTCATAACGAATCTCTTCAACCTCAGAAATCGCGTTGGGAACACTAATAGGTCGCAGTCCTCCATAGTCAGGAGAAGTGGCACCTGGCACGTTCAAACCCAGAGCGAGCGCAGAATTTTGTATGGTTTGTGCGTTTTCGATACCCAGTTCGAGGGTTTGATTTTCCATTACACTCCAGGCATACGACGTTCTTACAATGCGTTCCTGGTATCGACTGCCTGTATCGAGGAAAAGGTTTTTTGTTTCTAGCCCGCCCAGGGTCGAAGAACTAAATCGTTCGCGTGTGGTGGTGTTGTTTCTTTCATTGGCGATAAGCAGCAATTTGTATTTGCCACCATTGGCAAAATTGTGTTCGAAGTCGCCACCTAATTCCCAGTTATCCGCCTCGGCCGGCAGGTCTTCGCGCTCGTATGAAACCGATACCGGGTTACTCTGATAGTCGGTTATAGTCCGTACCAGGCTCGAGGGCGGATCGCTCTCGCTATACAGTGCGTTGAAGGCAATCCGGTCTGCCGCCGTCGGTTGGTAGACCACATTGGAATTGAACCGGTAAGTTGTTTGTTCCCGGTAACGATCAAAAGCGCGCGTCTCGTTAAGTGAACGGTCAGCCAGCAGGCTGGTTTCAAAACTTTCCTGCAACTCACAGCCAGAGCTGACATCCGCACTCAGCAGGTAATTGACCTGACCCGCTTGGCCGCTATAGGAAAATGAACCAAGCGGCTCAACCGTTCCATCATGGAAATGAGTCAATCCTGCTTCGGCAGACAGGCTGGAAGCTGAACGAGACTCCAGCAATACTATATTGACCAGCTGCCCTGTATTGCGCACATCAAGATCCCCCGAGGTACCCCTGATGATCTCGATGTAATCCACCTGATCGGCGGCAATCCGGTCCAGTTGACTACTGGCCTCGTTCGCCTTGCCCGCCAGGCGTTTGCCGTCTATCAGTATCTGACCACTGCCTCCGAGTCCGCGATTATTACCCCCGCCAAAGGTGGGCACCTGATTACCCTCAAGCGCGAGGCCTATACCGGGAATAAGATTCAACATATCGTTAACGGATACGGCGCCATACTGGGCAAAATAGGAGGCTGGATAGGTTACCGTGCCGTCTTCTTCAGCCGAATCCTGAGCCAGAGCCAGACTGGTAAATAGTGAAGCTAACATGGCCGTTACAAACGCAGAGCGGAACTTTGCAAACATAGGACAATTACTCGTGGGAATGAAATGAACCCCTTGCGAGGGCGGCGCGTATATTATCGTGCTGAAGCTTGAATAGAAAGATTCACAGTTATTAACGGCCATTTTCAGCCACTGATGAAGGAGCATTCGCTCTGGTGGGTTAGCTGGCGGCTATGTCGCCGTCGATTTAGAGGGCAGGAATTCGACAAGCAACACTAAGACTATCTACCTAAGTCGAGATTTTTATAGTCTGTCCCTGTTTTTCCGAATAGAGTGTGGATTCACAGTGACATCTGGAGAAATTATCACATGGGTTCAGGATTGAAACGGATTGTGGCCTTCGGCTTGGTTAGCAGCGTGACTGCTCTGGCAAGCACGGTGGGCAGTGCCCAGCAGAGCGAGTTTTTAAGTGGCACAAATACCTGGGAAGACGATCTCGCACCGATTTCCGCCAGCGATTGGAACTACGACAACGCTGCCCACCTGCTGGAACGAGCCGGCTTTGGTGGCACACCTGAGGAGGTTGAGCTGCTCGCTGCAATGTCGCCAAGGGACGCTGTTCGCAGTCTCGTCTATTTTGACAAAGTCGACAACAGCCACCTGCTGCCATTTGACCATTCCGGTATTCACGATCCTGGCCTGGAACCCTTTCCCCCCAGCCGGCCGGCAACTACCGATTTGGCAAAGGCAAACGGCGAAGCTCTTGGAATCAAGGTTAAGCCCGAGGGCAATCGACGGCTGCAACCGGTGGTGAACAAGTTCTTCTACTGGCTCCGAGCCAGCGTACTGGAGACCAACCGAGTGGCCTATTGGTGGGCTAATCGAATGGTTGCGTCCAACAGTCCACTGCAGGAAAAAATGGCCTTGTTCTGGCACGGGCACTATGCGATCAACGAAAGCAAGGTGCGCGACTACCGAAAGCTGCTAACTGAACTGGAACTGTTTCAGCAAATGGGCACAGGCAGCTTTCGCGACCTGATGGTAGCCGTTGCTCAGGACCCCGCCATGCTGTCTTTCCTGGATGCAGGAGTTAATGTCAAAGGAGCGTCGAACGAAAATTTCGCTCGTGAAATCATGGAATTGTTCACCATGGGGGTGGGCAACTACAGCGAGACCGACATCCGCGAGGCAGCACGGGCATTCACCGGCTGGAATTATGTCGATCTCGATTTCGTCATTAACGAAGCTCAACACGACAACGATTCGAAAACTTTTCTTGGTCGCACTGGCAACTTCGACGGGGTCGACATTATCGATCTCATTATGCAACAAGAAGTAACCGCGGACTATATTGCGGGCAAGCTCTACCGCTTCTTCGTCCGCCAGGATTTCAGTCCAAAACTTGGAGCTGAATTGGGCAAGATCTTCCGAGCTGCAGACTACGAAGTGGCACCACTACTGGAAACGATTTTTATGTCGAAGGATTTTTACAGCGCGGCATCCGTCGGCGGCCAGATCAAAAGCCCTGTGCAATTAGCCATCTCCTCCTACCGGAAACTTGGTCTGGATCGCATTCCCGGGGTACCAGATTTCAATCAGGCAACTGGCGCCCTTAGCCAATCTTTATTTCGACCGCCGACTGTTGCCGGCTGGGCGGGCGGGCGCAGCTGGGTGACACCAGGGCTGTTGCTGGAACGAGGTAACTTCGCCCGCGACGTACTGTTTCCGGATATTAATTTTGTACCGCCGGACCGAATCAATGGTAGTCGCGAAGTTCGCAGTGTTGCTGATCGAATCCGTATGGGCATGGATATCACCGCGGCGACCCAACCATCCTCTCTGGGAGAAGGTCAAATCATGGCCGAGTCCAACATGTCCGCCGACCGTGACGAAGATTTTAATACTCGCTATGGCAGCTTCCGCGGATGGCAAATGGCCATCGAACGAGTGAAGCCAATCCCCCGCCACACCGCAGGCGTCAATTTGAGCGCGATGGTCATGAAGCAAGGACTGGAGAATAGTAGCGAAGTCGTCGACTATTTTATTGCTCGCTTCATGCGCGTCAAGCCTGGAGAGGATTCTCGGCGCAGGTGGATCGAGTTTCTCAATACTGACCTGGGCACATCGGATATCGCCGTAGCGCAGACCTATATGGAAGATTCGCTAAGACTGATGCTACACCTGATTATGAGCGCACCGGAATACCAACTGAGTTAGTTGAATTACTAAATTTTCGTTCTGAACAACAAGATTCGTTATGAATAAGCAGGTTTTTATGAATAAACACGACCTCATTCGCAACACGCTCTTAAAAAAGAAACTGAATCGCCGCAAGCTCCTGAGCAGGGGCTTGGCTGGTCTCGGTGTCGGCGCAATGGGCATGATGCCGACGGCATTCGCCCGAGCTGCCGAGACGATAGCAGCCCAAGCGGCGGCCAATGGCAAGGTGCTGGTGGTATTGGAACTGTCCGGCGGCAACGACGGGCTCAACACCGTTGTTCCTTACGGCGACGATGCCTATTACCGCCACCGTCCCAACATCGGTCTACCCAAGAATCGACTGCGGGTGCTTGATAGTCATTTTGGCCTCAATCCGGGAATGGCCGGATTCGAACGCTTATACAAAGACGGTAAGCTTGCCATCGTCCACGGCTGTGGCTACGACAACCCCTCCTACTCTCACTTCACCTCCATGGCCTATTGGCACACCGCTGCCCCGAATAGTGGCGAGGAGTACGGCTGGGTAGGACGACTTGCAGATCAGATGGCCCCTTCGGCACCGGCAAATTTTCTAGTGAATATTGCCGCCCGCCAATCTCTGGCTGTGCGCAGTGAACGTCACGTGCCAGTGGTGTTCGATGCACCCGAGAGATTCATGCGGGAATCATTTTATGAAGAGAAAGATGCTTTAGCCGTCGTCCCCGACATCGCCCAGGTGGAGAATGCATCTCGTCGCTATTTGCTTAACATCGCCAAAAGCGCCAATGATGCCTCGGCGCTGGTGAGACAAGCCTGGTCAGACTACACATCGCCAGTGGATTATGGCGTTAATGGGCTGGACCTACCCAAGGTTGCCGCTCTTTTGGATGCCGGCATGCCCACAAGTTTGTATTACGTTTCCTATCGCAACAACGCCTTCGATACCCACGTGTTCCAGAACGATCTACATCAAAGATTACTCACCTACACCTCCGATGCCGTGTCTGCTTTTATCCAAGACCTGGAACGAATCGGCCGGGAGGACGACGTTGTGCTAATGATCTTTTCCGAGTTCGGTAGACGAGTTCCAGAGAACGTCAGTCTGGGCACGGATCATGGTGCAGCTAACGCGATGTTTGTGGTTGGCAATCAGGTAAAAGGTGGCCACTACGGTGAATTACCGAGCCTGACGCAATTAACCGAAGGCGATAATCTCGCGTATACAACAGACTTCCGGAGGGTTTACCAGACCATAATTAAAGAATGGCTAGGACAGCAGAATACGTCTGGACTACTCAATGGCGACTTTGAATCCTTTGATATGTTCACCTAAAGACGAAAAGAAAAAGTGTTTTGTTCAGGAATAAAACGGGGACAGGCCACGTTTTTCTGATAATACTGCCCGTCAGACAATCACACTATTGGAAAACGTGGTCTGTCCCTGCGTTTCCCCTCCTCTGTTACGGCATCTCTTAGATGAAATTTTTCCGGCGCTTAATCATCATAACGATCGCTATATAGCGATCGTTTCGGTTAGCCACTCCAAGCTACGTATGCTTTATAGGCTGGCACCATATTCTTCTCTCGTGATTCAACCTGTATTGCTAACCACTCGACCCACTCGGCAAAGCGATCCATCGATTCAGCCTCGCGTGTCTCCTTTATCCAACGACCGGTTTTACGCCAGACCATCAATAGCAGTCCGCCTGTCAGAGCCTGGATCAGTTCGAATGACGCTACTTTTTTGTACACCAATAGACCCATTGTTTCGAAAACCATACCAACTATCTGGGCCGACTCTTCGTATTCACGATCCATGGCTTGAAGCGACTCAAGGGAAATGTCATCAGGCAAGCGTTTGATCAAGGTAACGGCTCTAGCCAACTCAGGTTCAGAAAATTTCCGACACATCTCTGCTGCCATCTCAATCCTGAGCCGCTTCTTATGTTCAAAGAGTTGAATAATCGCGAAGGTGGCCGCGACGATAATTGTCACTGCACCGAATATGTCAGCCAGCATTGCGTAAGTATTCAGGTTTTCCACTAGATAATCCTCAAAATATTAGATCGCTCTTGTTAGTTTGAATCAAAATTATTCTTCCGATTTCAAACAATGTTTACTGGGGAACCCGACAGACGAAACTCTCCGCATTATCGATACTGCCAACACCGGCGTAAGTCGCCACCTCGGGAAAAGGACAAAGCACTCTACTGCGGTCCACCTCCCCTTCTGTTCGATGAACGGCTACTACACTGTCGGGCGCTACGCCCTGCTCGACCCATGCTTCCAGTGATGAAAGCATATCAAAACTATTCGGCCCCGGACCACCGCCACAATGGCCCATTCCCGGCGCCATAAAAAGACGGTAAGAGTCGTGAACTGAATTTCTTCCGCCTAATAAATCAGTCACGCTCTGGTAGTATTGCGTGGTGTTGGACGGAGAGATTTGTGGATCACTCCAACCGTGATATTGAATCAATTTACCGCCGTTTTCGAAAAACGGTTGCAGGTCAGGATTCAACGCATTCAGCGTATTGCTGTCTGTTTTTTCTGCCTTAACAATGTCATTTTCGAAATCAAAGTCAGCCACAGACCACTCGGCATCCGCATGCACAAGGTATCTGAATTGATCCAGTCCGGTTGCTCTTGCCGATTGCGTCCAACCTAAATCTGTCCACCCCGCTTCACTGCCCGGCAACAGACCCGTGATGGCGCGTCCACTTGCAGGATTAGCAGGCGAAGCATAAAGCATTTGAACCGTACTCACCTGCGCCGTAGTCAGACAGGCTGCCGTCTTCTCCCCTTTGCACTGCAACACTCTCGGATCAAAACCGCATTGCTCGGGCCTGCTGATAAGACCGTCCTTCACACCATCGTTGGTGTCACAGGAATTGACGGCGGCTTGATACAGCATGTCTCTTTCTGCCGAAGAGAGCCGGGCGCTTTCATTCGCTTGCAGATGCTTGGCGACGCGCAGTGACGCAGCGGCCCTTCCCGTCCAATCAAGTCCTGGCGCGCCGGCAATAATACCATCGTAATCGGCCGGAAAATCTTGCGCTTCTTTCATCGCCTGCCGGCCTCCGGCAGAACAGCCCTCCCAATAAGAATAGCGGGGAGCTCGATCGTAATAGCGGGCAATAACTTGCTTCGAGACCCGCGTCATTTCATGCACCGCTCTCCAGCCAAAATCGATTACTTTTTCCGGGTGCCCAAGGCCAAAGCTGGCCGTGTTTCCAAGATGTCCGGTATCGGTCGAACTCGTTGCATAGCCACGCGTCAGCGGATTAATCAAGGCGGTATGACGAACGTTGCCGGTAAATGCCCCATTACCTACCGACAGATACTTGCCATTCCAGCTTTCGGTGGGCAACCAAAGTTCCATGTTAATTTCGGAATCATTGGAAGGCCGCAGAGTAATCGCCACCCGGCAGAACTCTGGCAGTCCCTGGTAGATTGGATTACGACTCTGCGCCTCCCTGCCCCCATTGCTTGAACCTGTTGCCGAGGGCGGCGTAAAGTCTCCCGCCGCAACCACCTCGGCAACCGTGACAACGGCATTGGGAAGATTCAGGGAATTGATATTTTGACACCACAGAGGGGATTGCTCTGCCGCCAGGCTTAGTCCGCTACCGATCAAACAAATGCCAATCGAAATAAATTTCACTGTTCGATTCAAAGTGATGACGCTACGCATAATTTGCTCGCCTTTGTTATTATTTTCTATCCGTTGATATAGAGCTTTTGGCCTGTTTCTCTAAATTTCTGGCCACTCTTAGAATATTCATAAGACCGTGATTACCTTCGTGACAGGCAAATTCATAGATTGGATCCTCGGTTTTCATCATGGGGAAGGCGACTGACCATGGCCGAAGCCAGGTAGAGGAATCTTCCACGGTAAACTCATAGCGTAATAGACCCGCTCCCGTCGGCGTAAATCGTTCTATCAGGTGCAAGTTTTCGCCGGAGCCACGGAAGTTACTTTTCTCGGAAAAATTTGTCGAGTCAACCACCAGGGTATCGCCTTCCCAGTGCCCAAGGGGATCTCCATGCCACTGCCTGATATTCGACGAAATATGTGCGCGTCCATCGAGCGCCACAATACGAATGTCATGCACCATTTCGTTGAGGATCATCACCGTAGTCGGCGTCTGCAGAATTTGAATATTGTTATTATAGGCTTGAGGCAACATACCGCCGGGAATACCCCAGGTCATACAGCGTTCGGTCAAGCTTCGGTCTGTCCAGCTATCAGCCGCTCCACGTCCCTCGCGATTTTCAGCCGCCGCCGCTGACCTTTCCCGGAACGCTTGTGTATAAGGGGGTATTCGACCATCGGCAGGATCAACAATAAGCGAGGTCTGACCACCCACGGCCACCGTCGAGCCGTAGTCCAGATCACTGGGATCATGTACCGAGATACCGTCGCGGCCATAATCGAGAGGCCTGCCATCTGCCCTGGCCGCACTGTCTTTCTCATAAGCCCGAATTTCCTCCAGGTTAAGAAAAGCCTTGTCGGCAAATCGTTCCGGTCGTTCCAGAGGAGTGATAGTACGACGGTCCCATATGCCTTGCAGGTCTGGATGCCCCCAGGGGGTCCGCGCAATAGCAAAATTATTCTCCGCAGATATGACTGACTGCGCAGTCACCGTAATGGCTAACAAGGCTACTGTCAGAACAGCGGCAACGACTATTGATTGTCGTTTTTGCATTTTCCCCTCCTGCCTGGTTCAAGCTAAGGACAATTTCGCAAGCTTAAGGGCTTGGTCACAGCGCCCCGTGCTAAACAACCTGCTAACGCACCCCGTCTCCGAGTGGTTCCTCTGCTGATCCTACCACTGTCTATTTACTCTTGCCCCCATTTGTTTTCCAGCGCTGCGCTTCAGACCCTGTTGGCAAGAATTCTAAAGTCATTGTGTCGGACAATTGAGTATCCTGCTGTCAAACAAGGAATCACCAAGCCCGGTCAAGGTAACGCTAAAACTTTGCGGAGTGCCAACATAGGTATCCGACTGATAGGTCCATGTCGTACTGGCCGGTTCCCCCTGCCCCCGCTCGCAATCGGTCCAGGCAGAACATTGCACACCATTGATAAACGATCCCTCCGGCCCGGATGCCGAACCCGATGCGTTAATGACATCGTAAATGATAGTCCCCCAGGAAAATCGTTCTCCCACAGAACAAGTCGCTGAATCAATTGTTAACGAGAGCGCCTCCCCGTCTGGAATTGGATCTGGATCTGGACCTGGATCTGGATCCGGATCAGTCGGATCGCCAAGCGGGGGGTCACCGCTGTCGGTCACGCTCACGGTAACCGTTTTGCAGCTTGAATCGGCGCCAAGATCGACCGCGCAAACAACAAACGTGGCGTTGGTTTCGATCGAGGGGGTTCCGCTCAATATGCCATTCGGCGCCAGCACCAGGCCCATCGGAGGAAAGCCTCCCGCGGTTCCAAGCTTAAAGTAATAGGGGGCCAGTCCGCCTGACACAAAGGGGTAAAAATCGAACGCGTAGTAGGAGTCGACTCGCGCAAACGGATTTACCCCGGGAGTAAAAGAAATGCCTGAGCCATCAGCATTGGCTGCCTTGAATGTAGTGGTGACAGCATTGTAGGCAATCTGATTAGCCGCGATTGCAGGATTCTGGCCGGCAACACTGAGTAGCAGTGAAAACTGGTAGTTCCCTTGTCCCAATCCGGTAATGGGTAGTCCAAAAAAATTGGGCACCGACAGGGAGGCTAATGGAAAGTTGCTGGCCGCCGCCGAAATACTGCTAACCCACTGCAGATTGGCGTCGAGATAAAAAGGCGTACCCAGATCGAGGCTGGCAGTTATATAAGCATCCGCCAGAACTCCCGTATCATTTCCTGCGACAATCTCAGCCGACAGAGACAGCGTGTCTTCACTGTCGACGGTGTAAGCAGGCCGGCTGGTTGAGATGATCACCGTGGTGGCACCCGAGTCGGCAATGACTACCTCACAATCCGAATCGGTACACAGCATAAGCTGGTCAGAATCGCTAAGGATGTAGTACCTCGTTCGCCAGTCACTGCCGTCCCATTCAGCGACGGATAAGGAAATGTGCCACCTCCCCTGCGGTGGCTGATCGAAGGCAACCGAACCGCTGGAGACATTGGCGTACGCGGTGCCCGCAGACAGTGGGTCCACCCGGTAAGTTGCCAGCCGATAACCAAGCTGGCGCGCGCCCTTGAATGGGGAGCCGAACGCCCACAACTCCAGGCGCAAAGATCCGGACGTCCCGCTGGAGGCCAGGTTGCTAATGCCACCAACAGTCATCTCGGCAGTTGACCCCGAATACTGGTAACTCCATCCACCGGAGAGCCCGAGCTTGGTTGCAGCCGCCGGTGCTGAATTGAATACAGCGAACAACAGGATGATCACAGCAAATGATTGGTGAAGAGATCGAGCTCTGCCCATGGTATTTACCTTTATCGCACACAGCCGTTAATCGCCCGGGAGAGTAAAATAACAACCACCTCCCGTTTGGAGTCTATCGGTTTTTACCATGCAGTTCTTGTAGCAGGCTAGCGATCTGAGCGTTCTTTGCAGAAAAACAGGGAAAACCCCGAGGCAGATCAAACTTACCCGGTGCTGAGCGGCTATCGACAGCGCTCGGGCGTCCTCAGCATCTATTGATAACGATCAATGCTTGTTTTGTTGCTCTATATAAGCTGTACTTGATACGGATGCCAGTCTGCGCTCTTCAGTTAAATCAGTTGTCAAAAAAGGTTACGAGCAAGGAAATAGTTAAACGATCATTCCGCCAGCAATTTCAGATAGGGGGTTCTACAATGAAAACCTTAAAATCATTCCTTGCAGTATTCGCCTTATCTATTGTATTTCTGCCAAGCCAGCACTCAACCCTCGCGCAAGAAGCCCCTCCGATTTGGACATCGACTTATACAACCATGGCCCCAGGTATCGATGGCTCAATTGATTCAATGTGGTCTACTGCGAAAGCATTAACGGTGACTATCAGAGAAGCAATTGGGGGCGGCGGCGCTAAAGAGGTGGTACTTCGAGCGCTTCACAGCGACGATTCGCTTTATATTCTGGTCCAGTGGCCTGATACAACGCGCAGCGACATGCGCGACCCTTTCATCTGGAACCCGGCTACCAATAAATATGACCGGCCAACCACGCCTGACGATCAGTTTGCCATCGAATTTCCGCTTGAAGGCAACTTCCGTATTAGCATGCTGCCGACAGAAGGCTCATATACCGCGGATGTCTGGCATTGGAAAGCAGGCAGAAGCAATCTGGATGGCTGGGTTGATGACAAACGACATATTATTTCTAATGTGGCTATTGAAGGAGCCTTGGAATATTCATTGGGGGGGCACAATACCGTGTATATTTCCCGGCCCATGGATGAAGGACAGGCGGGCTATCGGGAGAAGCCAATTCCTGCAACTTACGCAGGCGACGTCATCCCCTCCTTCGAGCCTCAACAGCCTAGCGGTAGTCTCGCCGATATTCCCGGCAAAGGTATTCACGATGGCAACGGATGGACCCTGGAGATGAGCCGAAAATTCAACACCGGCAACTCCGACGATGCCGTGATCGACCCTGAACAAACTATCATATGCGCAATTGCCGTACTAAATGACGAGCTGTACTTCAATCATTCTGTCTCCCAGCAGATTAGTCTGCGTTTCGCCGATCGGTGAGACTCGTCTACAAAAACGCTGGCGGCATGAAAATGCAGCAGCTGTCAGGCCCGATATTTTTGTGTTGCTTACTCTTGCTGGCAGCTTGCGATGATGCGCGGGAGTCTTCGGCGATGGAGCAAGCTGCCCTGTTAACCATCGACTTTGAAGAAATGAATCCCGGCTTCAGCCCTGATAAATTTTCAATCACTAAAACCGGCGAAGGTAGCCACTCTGTATGGACAGTCGAGAATCAGCTAACAGGAAAGCAGAATTCCAAGGTATTGATTCAATCCAGCGCAGAACGCACAAGCAATCATTTTCCACTGAGTATTTATGCAGAGTTCAGCGCCAGAAATCTGGACATCTCGGTAAATTTTTTACCCATTTCCGGGACTATTGATCAGGCTGCAGGGATCGCCTGGCGTCTTCAGGATGAAAACAATTACTACGTAGTGCGCGCTAATGCGCTGGAAGACAATGTGGTGCTCTACAAGATGGAAAATGGTATTCGCTCTGACTTAAAGCCCATTGCAGCCGGAGCTTCGGCTTACGGCGTGGAAGCGCCTGTTGCCGCTGGCCAATGGAGCACGCTAAAGCTTGTTATCGTCGATGACAGGTTTACAGTTTACTTAAACAACGACCGCCTCTTCGAGGTCGAGGACGAAACCTTTCGAGCGGCTGGCAAGGTGGGATTGTGGACAAAAGCCGATAGCGTCACAGCTTTTGATAATTTACTCATTCAAAACACCGATCCTCCGCAGTGAATTGGATGATAGCAAGACGCCCTCCATGCCATGCCGTTATTCTGTTAGCTGCATTGATTTTCTATGCAAACCCCGTTGCCGCATTCCCCCCCTATAAAACTACCGATGCAGATACCGCCGACCCCGATACTCTGGAGTTGCGCCTGGGCTTGATTCAGGCGGAGCGAGCAAGCTCAGACACCGAGTATCTTAGTCCCTTACTAAGAGCGAATATCGGACTTCCAGACAAGATCGAGCTTGTCACTGAGCTTGAATACAATTCGGTCAAAAATGAGTTTGCTGATGGAGCCTTGGGCTTTAAATGGATACCCGTATTCGGGGATGTCAGTTACGGCATAGAAACCCTGGCGCTGCTACCGCTTAGACCCAATGATAGCGGTGTTGGAATTGAGTCTCAGTTTTTAGCGACATGGCGAAAGCCCGACTATCGAGTACACGTCAATGCGGGTGGTTTTCATGACCCGAGAACGGTGGACACTGAAAATGGCTGGAGAGCGAGCATACTCACCGAGATGACGAGCTCGGCTTATCGTCCCGGCATCGAATTATTCGCTAAACAAAAGAGCAGACAGGATACCGATATTCGCCTCGGTGCCGGTTTCATAAAAGATGTCGGAGGATTTGAAATTCGAAGCGCCGTTCATTTCGGTCTCACTAGTGAAGCGCCAGATATCGTATTTAATTTTTGGATAAGCACCAAACTCCCACCAGGGATAAGCAATTAATTACAGTGCGCAAGGGTCAGTTATCGACTGTGAGTTCAACCCGTTGCGGACCTTCCTCTAGCTGCCCCGTTGAGGTATCTTGGCGCTCATAATGTATATCCAGACACAGTTTGAAGAATCCAGACCTGGCGTCTTGCACGACCTTATGCGAGCGCAGCCGCTGGCAACTTTCATTGTCGTCCAGGACGGCGAAATCGTCGTAAACCATATGCCACTTTTTGTTTCCTCCGACGAAGGGAAGTACGGCGTGTTAAGGGGTCATCTACCGATTGCAAATTCAATCTGGCAATCGTTTGACGGGACAACAACTGCCGTTGCCGTGTTCCAGGGACCGTCGTCATACATCACCCCATCGTGGTACCCGAGCAAACACCAACATGGTAAAGCCGTGCCGACATGGAATTATGTGGTAGCCCATGCACAGGGTCGGCCAAAGGCTATTCACGACCCGACCTGGCTCCTCAATCACCTAAACGAGTTGACCAACAAACAAGAATCGACACAGCGATTACCCTGGAAAGTGTCTGACGCACCGAAAGACTACACAGATAAAATGCTGAGCCGCATTGTCGGATTCGAGATGCTGGTTTCTTCACTACAGGGTAAGTGGAAACTGAGTCAGAACCGATCCGAGGCGGATCGACTTGGAATTGTCGCCGGGCTTAGAAATCAAGGCGATGAAAATTCTCTCGCCATGGAAGCCCTGATCCGCCGGGGCACTGATAGTCTGGGCGAGTGATGTGTCTGCTCACAGCTGAAATCGAACATTGAACTAAGTGAACTTTCTGTGCTTACATGGACGGGAGAAACTTAGCTTAAGAACACGATCACAGGGTATCAGGAGAGTTTTGGATGATAATAATAAAACGATTGATTTCACCGTTCATTATAACCGTGGGTGCACTTGTCTGTGCTCCGTTGGCCCTGGGCCAGAGCGGCACCAGCGTGAACGAGGGGGACTGGCCGGATTACCACGGGGGTAAGTTCTCTCAGCGCTATTCACCGCTCGAGCAGATCAACGCGGACAACGTAGGACAGCTGGAGATAGCCTGGCGTTTTTCCACGACGAACTTCGGGCCCCTCATTGATTTCACCAACCCGTCAACACCGCTTGAAGTTGACGGCGTTTTGTACGCCGATATAGCCAGCACTCGAAATGTGGTGGCACTGGACGCCACCACGGGTCAGGTACTGTGGTTGTGGAGACCCCAGGAAGGCGAGCGATTTGAACACGCGCCGCGTAAGGGCGCAGGCCGTGGAGTGGCTTTCTGGCGCGACGGTGACGCAGCACGGGTTATAGACGTCACCCCGGGCTACCACCTGGTTTCGCTGGACGCCAAAACCGGCATTCCGGATC